>WRFZ01000092.1 GCA_009778655.1 Candidatus Azobacteroides sp. | reverse complement strand
CCGAAAGTTTTTCGTCCATTAAATCGGCTTGATTCTGGGCGAAATAACCGATTTTCACATTGTGTCCCAATTGCAATTTTCCTTCATAAGGAATTTGCCCCATAATGCACTTGACCAAGGTTGATTTCCCTTCGCCGTTTTTTCCGACGAAAGCGACTTTATCTCCCCTGTTAATTATGAAAGAGACCTGTTCAAAAACCAAATGATCGCCGTAGGATTTACTCACGTTTTCCATAATCACCGGATAAGAACCGGAACGAGGCGCCGGCGGAAATTTCAATCGCAAAGCGGAAAGGTCTTCTTCATCCACTTCGATGCGTTCTATTTTTCCCAATTGCTTGATACGGCTTTGCACCTGTACCGCTTTCGTCGCTTTGTATCGAAATCGCTCGATAAACGCTTCCGTATCTTCGATTTGTTTCCGTTGATTCTCATAGGCGCGCATTTGTTGTTCGCGACGTTCTTTTCGTAACACGACGTACTTGGAATAATTGACCCGATAATCATAGATTTTTCCCAACGAAATTTCAATGGTTCGTTGAGTAACGTTATCAATAAAAGCCCGGTCGTGCGACACGAGAATGACGGCATTGGCCTGTGAAGCCAAAAAATTCTCCACCCATTGAATGGATTCAATATCCAAATGATTGGTCGGTTCATCCAACAAGAGAATGTCCGGTTTTTGCAAAAGGAGTTTGGCTAACTCGATACGCATCCGCCATCCGCCGCTGAATTCCGTGACCGAGCGGTCAAAATCTTTTCGTTCAAAACCCAAACCTATCAACATTTTTTCTACTTCGGCTTCGATTTGCATAGCCCCTTCCATCGCCAAACGTTCGTTCAAATGAGTGATTGCATCAATCAGATTATGATAGGATTCCGATTCATAATCTTTCCGATGCGTCAGTTCCCGGTTTAATTCTTCCAATTTCGTTTCCATTTGCAGGATGGATTCAAAAGCAAGAGTAGCCTCTTCTTTCACCGTGCGTTTCGAAAAAAATTGCATTTGCTGCGGAAGATAACCGACTACAACGTCTTTAGGCATAGTGATTCTCCCTTGGGTAGGTTCCTGCAAGCCGGCAAAAATTTTCAACAATGTGCTTTTGCCTGCCCCGTTTTTACCGACCAAAGCGATTCGGTCTTTTTTATCAACAACAAACCCGATGGAGTCCAATAAAGTAAATCCACCGAAGGAAACCGTTAAATTTTCTACCGAATACATAATGAGAATTAAAGTACCGCTTTCAGCCAAGCTTGCGCCATCAATTGTGCGCCGGCCATAGAAGGATGTACACCATCCTTTCCCCAATAATCGGACGGCGCTTGTTTAAGCGCTTCATTAAATACGGATTGCAACGGAACAAAAATCAAATCATTGTCCGTTGCCACTTTTTCGGCCGCTGTCCGATACGGAGCGAAATCGTTTTCCCACGTATCGTCAAGCGCTGTTCCTCCATGAATAATAAACGGTTCAAGGATAATAATCTTTATTTCCGGCAAGGCTTTTTTTGTTTGTAAAATCAAATTTTGATAGTCGGTCGCATACGTTTCGATTGTTCCCGCATAACCTCCGGTTTTTGTATGCCAAAAGTCGTTTACGCCGATTAATATGCTGAGAATATCGGGGTGCAACTCAAGGCAATCTTTTTCCCAGCGTTCGGCCAATTGAAATACTTTGTTACCCGATATTCCGCGGTTATACAAATTCAATTCCTTCTCCGGATGATTGGCCAAAAGCGATGCGGCCGTGAAAAGAGGATACCCCATACCTAAAGCGGACGGCGAATCGGGAACGGCTTCATCGTTGTAGTTTCTTCCGGCGTCGGTAATGGAATCGCCTTGAAACAAAACGATACCTCCTTTCGACAGAGGATACGGTTGAGCAACGCCTGCTGTTGCGAATACGGGCATAGCCGCATTTACGATTTCCGACAGAAATAAGGCGGATGCGCCGGTTGCGGCTGTCTTTTTCAAAAAGTTTCGTCTATTCATAAAATACAGAAAATTAAGAAAATAATTTTTCGGGATATTCTCCTTGCGCGATCAATTGAGCGATTTTATCAACCACCGAAGCGCGATCTTCCGCATAAGTTACGCCAAACCATTTGGAAGGAGTATCCAATACTTTTACTCGGATTTGAGCTTTTTCAATCAGAGCCTCAATTGCCCACGGAATAAAATATTCGGCTTTCGGATTGTCTTGATTTTGATTTAAGAAATCGGCAAAAAGGGATTCGGAATAATCAAAATATTCGGGCGTGAATCCCCACATATTCATGGAAACCGGCGTGTTTTCGCCCACGACAATCAGAGTTCCGTTTTCGTCTTTGTATTTGATTTTTCCGTCGGTATCGCGGATTATATAGGTTCGTTCCACAATTGACGTTAAAAATCCGTCGGCATCGGCAGAACAAATTCCGCGCGCGACCGAACCGCTTTCCGACAAGGTATTTCCCATGCGATATCCCACCATGAAGTAGTGATTCTTCTTGTTTTCAAGCGACCGAAGGTATTCCGCAGCAATCCGGTAACTTTCTCTCCCATAGAAATCATCGGCATTTATAACTAAGAACGGCTCTCGGATTACCTCTTTTCCCATCAAGACGGCGTGGTTGGTTCCCCACGGTTTTACGCGGTCTTTACTCAGTTGAAATCCTTCGGGAAGTTTATCCAATTCCTGAAAAACCAATTCAACGGGAATTCGGTTTTCATACTTTCGGAGAATCTTTTCCCGAAAATCTTGTTCAAACGAATCTCGGATAACAAAAACGACTTTCCCGAAACCGGCTCTTATCGCATCATAAACGGAATAATCCATGATGGTTTCTCCCGTCGGACCAAGTCCGTCCAATTGTTTCAATCCTCCGTAACGACTGCCCATTCCGGCAGCCAATACAAATAATGTAGGTTTCATATATTTCTTTTGTCAAGCTATTTCCGACAAAGATACAATATTTTTGAGAAAAGGGGAAAACATATACGTCCAACCGATAAAATTTGTATCTTAGCAGGTTCAAAAACAACATGAGAATAACAACGACAAGATAGATGTAACAAACAATCGTTAAAAGATAAACCAAGACTTAACAGGAATTACAATGAAACCTATTAACGCAGAAGCCCAATTGGAAACAAGAAAAGCGGCTGTACAAAAATACAATTCGTATGGTGACGATAGGAAAGCCGGATTACTCCGGCTTAACAGGGGGTACGAGCCGCCCAAAGCGTAACACATACCTATGAGTTTTGAGGCTCACTTCATGTGCTTATTTTAAATCATGCACACTTAGATTTTTACTCTGCAAAAATAAGCATTATTTTCTAAATAAACAAAAAAAACGAGAGAAAGTCGTTTCAAAACAGAAGATGCGAATTTCCCCGCAGGAAATCTTCGATAGACATGCGTTTTTTACCGGCTTGTTGAATGCTCTTTACTTGAATGAAACCATCGGATGTAGCTATTTTCAAACCGGTTGTATCACCGGAATCAATTGTTCCGGGAAGTAAATCGTGTGCCCGGATAATTTTTTCACTTTCAAATATTTTACATTGAATCGGTTCTCCTTTGTTTGTTTGCAATACCGTCCAAGCGGCAGGATAAGGCGATAACCCGCGAATCAGATTGTAAATTTCATCGCCGGTTTTATTCCAATCAATCTCACAAGTTTCTTTGAAAATTTTAGGAGCGGTTTTCAAATCGTTTTCATCAACAACCAACGTTTCTTGATCAACCGGCCGGATTTGATCATTACGAATCGCATCAACTGTTTTTATCACCAATTGCGCTCCCAAATGCATCAACCGGTCATGAAGAATACCTCCCGTATCGGCAGGCCCGATCGGAATCCTTTCTTGAAAAATTATTTTCCCTGTATCAATCGTATGCGTAAGGAAGAAAGTAGTAACTCCGGTTTCTTTTTCTCCGTTGATGATTG
The DNA here is from genome assembly GCA_009778655.1 of Candidatus Azobacteroides sp. Classification (GTDB taxonomy): domain Bacteria; phylum Bacteroidota; class Bacteroidia; order Bacteroidales; family Azobacteroidaceae; genus Azobacteroides. The sequence continues at coordinate 6,584 of WRFZ01000092.1, read as the reverse complement.
CCCACTGAATAGGCGCTGCGCCACGATATTGCGGAAGCAACGAAGCGTGTAAATTAAACGTTCCTAAGCGAGGCATGTTCCATACGACTTCGGGTAACATTCGGAAAGCGACTACAATTTGCAAATCGGCATTCCACGCATTTAATTGCTCCAAGAAACCGACATCTTTCAATTTTTCCGGTTGAAGCAGCGGAAGATTTTGCGACAAAGCGTATTCTTTTACCGGTGAAGCCTGCAATACACTGTGATGTTTCCCAGCCGGTTTATCAGGCATAGTGACTACGCCGACCACTTGATACCCGTTTTCAACTAACTTGCGGAGACTTTCAACCGCAAACTCGGGCGTACCCATAAAAACGATGCGAGGGAAATTGTTCATGCTTGATTGATTTTTGTAAGTATTAATTCGTAATAAATCGGATATAAATTTTCTGCAATACTTTTCATTACAACAGAAAAATCTAAATCTTTATCGTGTTTAATTTTCTTTAAAAAGGCCTTCCACATCGTTTGGCGATTTTTATCTTCACAAAAAGAATGTGAAAAAAGAATGTGATTTTCCGTAAAAACTGTATTTCTTTGCCGGAAAGTATGAATAATGGCTTCTCGTAAATTATTTTTATCTACATCGTTATTTTCTAATAAAATATAAACATCGTAAAAATCTTTCATTCGACTATTGAATGTACTAAGCGCAATCATTGCTTGAAATTTTTCGGCAATAATTGTTTCTATTGAGTATGCTTTAATTTCAGGACTTGGCAATTCATTTAACAAAGTCGGATAAATTAAATTAATCGGTGCAGGAGGTATAATGACATCACTAAAACCAATGTCAATCTGTAATCGCTGTTTTATCGTATCAAATTGAGCATTAATAAAAATTCTTACTCCGCTATATTTATCATCTTCCGAAATATCTTCTGCTTCGATGTTGTCTGTATCAAAAACTATGCAATCAGCGTCATACTTCACACTACAAATGGAATGAAAAATATGCTTTATTTGTTCTTTATCGTTGCTGATTTGTTTTGCCAACATGTCAATATCAGTAGTTGGACGAATATGAATGCCCTCAATAGCATATAGTAACGCACCTCCTTTCAGAATAAGATTATTTACATATTCGGATTTTGAAATACGATAAAGCAGTCGTTCGTGTAAATAACGAGTAGTAATAAACTGAAAACTAATCTGTTCTTTTTTAGCGACGTTTTTTAATGTCGCCTTGATTGATATTGTATTTCCCGATTTCATAGCATCGGCATTATCATATTTTGCATAACATTTTCTATTCGAAGCTTGCGAGCATACTTTGCCAATTTGTCAAAATTACGATCTTTTCGTTTAACGTAATTTCTCACTACTTCAATCGCTATATCTATTCCCACTTTATTTCGAAAACGAACAGCATCGCAAACCGACTTTTCCAAATCATATATTTTGATTGTATGCCCGTCTTTTTGAATTTCCACAATCCCCAAATTAAAATATTTTTCCGACCAATAATATAACTTTATAGGCAGATAATCAGGGATTTTTATCTTTTCCTTGTTTTGTAAGGCAATGTGAAATTCAGAAGGATTGTTAGTGGTCAGATTATACTGTTGCCACATCGAAAACATACAAAATACACCCGAAGGAACAGTTTTTGAAATTTCAATTCTTTGATCGGTTATTTTGTCTGAAACTCTGGTATAGACTCCTCGTTTTACTTTTGTAATCAATCCTTGCTCAACCAATTTATTTAGTTGATACCATTGATTACGTTTAGTGAATTTTTTCGTTTCTAAAAAATCACATCCGATATTTGATATTTGATTTACTTCGAGATTCATATTTTTGCACAAATATACGGTAAATATTTATTGTTACCGTAATTTTATGCAACAATCTACTGTTTTTTTCAAATTAGCAGTAGTTCTATACATTTTTTAATTCGACACATGCGCAAATTTAGCGGGTGATTATGTTTTTTTTTACTTTCACCAAATTTATTCTTCATTTATACGTCATATTTGCGTTCCTGTGACTATATTTGCATTCTGTAATCACTCAATCTTATGACAAGAAATTTATTTTTTATTTTAATTCTTTCCCTGTCAGCCGTTTTTTCAAATGCGCAAAACGGGAATAATCCGATTCAGTTAAAAGACATTATCGAACGAAAATACGCTTCGCAAGGCGTGGAAGAAATGCGTTCGCTGCCGGATGGAGAATACTATACGATGCTGAGCAGCGATCGGAAAGCGATTCTTAAGTACGCTTACAAAACCGGTAAAATCACCGATACTTTGTTTAATACGGAAACCGTACGGGAAACCAAGTTGGATAAAATTGACGGCTACTTAATCAGTAATACCGGTTACCGGATTCTGGTTTGGACGAATAGCGAGCCGATTTATCGCCGTTCATGGCAAGCGGACGTGTATGACTACGATGTGCGAAGAAATTTTTTGAAACCGTTATCCGATACCGAAGGGAAAATAAGGATTCCCACTTTTTCGCCCGATGGAAGAATGTGCGCTTATGTAAAGGATAATAATATTTGGTTGAAAAAATTCGACTACGATACCGAATCACAAGTGACTAAAGACGGAGAACCGGGAAAAATCCTGAACGGAATACCCGATTGGGTTTATGAAGAAGAATTTAGGACTACAAACTTGATGTCTTGGTCGGCCGACAGTAAATTTCTCGCTTTTGTGAAATCGGATGAATCAGCGGTTCCTACCTACAGCTTCCAACATTTTGACGGAACGCTCTATCCGGGAAAGTATTCCTACAAATACCCCAAAGCCGGAGAAAATAATTCGGTAGTGGGTGTTTACGCTTATAACACAGACACAAAAGATATTAAAAAAATGGAAGTTCCGATAGACGCCGACGGCTACATTCCGGAAATTCGCTTTACTGAAAATCCGGATCAATTAGCGGTAATGACTTTGAATCGGCGCCAGAATCAATTCAATATGTATTACGCTAATCCGAAATCAACCGTTGCCCGCTTGGCTTTCCGCGACGAGAATAAGTATTACATTGATCCCGATTGGATAGAAGCCATCTGTTTTACGAAAGATAATTTCGTATATGTCAGCGAACGGGACGGGTTTGCTCATGCTTACTTATTTACTATCAACGGTATTCAAGAACGCCAACTGACTTCCGGGAAATGGGATGTTACGGCGCTTTACGGTTATAATCCGGAAACGAAAACGGTATATTATCAATCGGCGGAAGAAAGTCCGTTGCGTCGTTCGGTCTATAAAGCAGACGCCAAAGGCGTTAAAACCAAATTATCGGCAAGGGAAGGAACCAATTCGGCCGATTTCAGCAGTAATTACCAATATTTCGTCAACCGGTTCTCTAATACAACCACACCGACTATTGTTTCTATCTGCGATGAAAAAGGAAAGCAACTCTCCGTATTGAATGATAATTCCGAGTTGCAAAATCTGCTCCAAACGCTTCGCTATCCCCAAAAAGAATTTTTCACTTTCACTACTTCGCAAGGAAATACGCTGAACGGATGGATGTTGAAACCGCTCAATTTTGATTCGAATCGAAAATATCCGACAGTAATGATCCAATACAGCGGACCCGATTCTCAAGAAGTTTCAGACCGGTATGATATGGATTGGGACGTTTATTTGGCTTCGCAAGGATACGTTGTCGTTGCAATTGACGGACGCGGTACCGGTGCGCGCGGCGAAGAATTCAGAAAATGCACGTATTTAAATTTGGGAATTTTAGAATCGGACGACCAAATTGCCGGCGCGCAATATTTAGGAACTTTGCCTTACATTGATAAAAACCGAATAGCTATTTGGGGATGGAGCTATGGAGGATACAATGTTTTAATGGCCATGAGTCGCGGCAACGGCGCCTTTAAAGCCGGAATAGCCATTGCGCCCGTTACCGATTGGCGATTCTATAATTCGGTTTATACCGAGCGATTCATGCATATGCCTAAAGAAAACGAAAACGGATACAACGTTTCATCACCTTTGAAATTGGCAAATAATTTACAAGGGCGGTTATTGCTGATTCACGGTACAGCCGACGATAACGTGCATTTCCAAAATTCGGCGTATTATATGCAAGCTTTGGAAGACGCAGGGATACAGTTCGACACGCAAATTTATCCGGATAAAAACCACAGTATTTTAGGAACAAAAACAAGGCTTCATCTCTACAATCGTGTCATTGATTTTTTGAATAAGAATTTATAAATGAACCTATCGAGCGAACACATTCGGAAACCGGACTGGTTACGGGTGCATTGGGGAAACAACCGGCAGTTTTCGATTACGGGAACGATTGTATCATCCCGAAATTTACACACCATCTGCCAAAGCGGACGATGTCCGAACTTGGGAGAATGTTGGAATCAAGGAGCCGCTACGTTTATGATCGGCGGCGATATATGTACGCGCTCTTGTAAATTCTGCAATACAAAATCCGGAAGGCCTTTGCCTTTGGACCCCGAAGAACCGTTACGAGTAGCGCAATCAATCCGGGAATTAGGATTGAAACATGCCGTGATTACTTCCGTTGACCGGGACGATTTACCGGATGGCGGCGCCGGACATTGGGCGGAAACCCTTCGGCAAATCAAGGGACTTAATCCTCAAACCACTTTAGAAGCGTTAATTCCCGATTTCGGAGGAAATACGAAAAACATTGCCGAAATAATCGCAACAGCGCCGGAAATTATCTCGCACAACATGGAAACCGTTCGGCGGTTAACTCCCCGGGTGAGAAGCGCCGCCCGATACGAACGGAGTTTAGCGGTCTTAAAACAAATCGGAGAATCGAGCGTATTTGCTAAAACCGGATTGATGCTCGGATTAGGCGAAACAGAATCCGAAGTATTCGAATTAATGGAAGACGTGTTGTCGGTCGGTTGTTATTTCTTATCCGTCGGACAATACTTACAACCGTCCCGGAAACATTTGCCCGTCAAAGAATACATTCATCCGGAAATATTTGGAAAATACAAAGAAAAAGCCCGGTCTCTCGGATTTCGACACATAGAAAGCGGTCCCTTGGTCCGCTCCTCCTATCGTTCGGCGAATTTTTTGAACCGGATAAGTCCGGAAATTAAACCTATTTCCCGCGCGTAGCAATCACAACGGCTCCATTCGCTCCCCAAACCCGGTAAATAAACAATACGCATCACGGCATCCCCATTGTCAGATAGTATAAGGGGAAAAATACAGAGGTTATTGTACATCCAAGAGAACCTATTTTTATGGCTTTAAAGTTCATGTGATTATTACCTCTGAGGGTATCCCCGTAGAATATACTTTCACAAATTCCGACACCGTAAGCCTGTGTACGCCCAAGATTCGCGCAATAGCCGACTTGGATACTTTTTTATCCAATAAGGTTTTGATTTCCGCTTCCTTCCCCGTCAATTTTTTGATTTTCGATTTGCTGCCTTTGGGACGACCCAATACGACCCCTTCGGATCGTTTGCGGGCAAGCGCTTCTTTCGTGCGTTGAGAAATGAGGTTGCGTTCGATTTCGGCGGATAAGCCGAAAGCGAATGCGAGAACTTTGGAATTGATGTCGCTGCCCAAACGATAATTGTCTTTGATAGTCCAAACTTGAACGTCGCGATTCATGCACTCGTTGAGAATGCCCATAATCATCAATAAATTTCTTCCGAGACGCGATAATTCCGAACAAATCAGAACATCTTCTTTTTTCATCTTTTTGAGAAGTTTACCGAGTTTTCGCTCTTGAACTGTTTTTGTACCGGAAATGGTTTCTTCAATCCACCGGTCCACAACCATTACGTTTTTGTTGCAAAATTGATTGATTTCAAAACGTTGGTTTTCCACCGTTTGTCTGTCGGTGCTTACCCGAATGTAGCCGTAAGTCATGATTTTTAGTTGTTTAAATTGTTACTGAAAATATCTGTACAAAATAAAGCATTTTCTGTTCAACAAAAAGGTATCTATTTTTATAGGCAGAAGTCCGGCGTTTTCATTAGACAAAACGCCTCTGTCTGCAATTTCAGTTCTGAAAGTTGGGTTGTTTTAAGTCCGATAGAACAGAGTATAAAGGCTAAGGTTGAGGCGGTTGGCACGCCTTTGAAGGATTGGGATATTCACATTAATTATGGCATAAAAACAGGTTTCAATGACGCTTTCATTATTTCCGGAGAAAAGCGAAAAGAGTTGATAGAGCAAGACCCTAAAAGTGCAGAAATTATACGACCTATTTTACGCGGCAGAGATATAAAACGGTACGGTTATGACTTTGCAGATTTGTATTTGTTATTTATACCGTGGCATTTTCCATTACATAATGACAGCTCAATAACAGGTGCTTCTGAAAAAGCAGAACAAGCATTTAGAGTACAATACCCCGCTATTTATAATCATTTGTTAAAGTACAAAAAAGAATTATCGAATAGAAATAAAGCAGAAACTGGAATACGATACGAATGGTACGCTTTACAACGCTGGGGTGCTAATTATTGGGAGGATTTTTCTAAACAGAAAATTATATGGAAGCGAGTTGGTTCCATATTGCGTTTTTGTTTTGATAATGAAAAACACTTCGTTCTTGAT
>WRFZ01000091.1 GCA_009778655.1 Candidatus Azobacteroides sp. | reverse complement strand
TTACTCATATTATTTAATCAATTTTGTATCCGAAGTTTCGTAAAACAGCATCCCGGTTTCGCCAATCTTTCTCTACTTTAACAAACAGTTCGAGAAAAACTTTTTTATCAAAAAACCGTTCGATGTCTTTGCGAGCCATGACGCCGACTTTCTTTAAGGCTTTTCCTTGATTGCCGATAATAATTCCTTTTTGGGATTCCCGTTCAACGATGATGATTGCCTTGACGTGAATCAGTTCTTGCGTTTCTTTGAATTGTTCCACAACCACTTCCACGGCATATGGAATTTCTTCCCGGTAGTACATCAGTATTTTTCCGCGAATAATCTCCGTTACAAAAAAACGGGCGGGACGATCTGTCAGCGCATCTTTTTCAAAATAAGGCGGAGAATCGGGGATGTGTTCTTCTATCCGTTTGCGAAGATAGTCGAGATTGAATTTATTTGTTGCCGATATCGGAATAATTTCCGCTTGAGGAAATATAATTTGCCATTCCGATACCCTTTTTTCCAACTCGGTTTGGTTGGTTAAATCAATTTTGTTGATTACCAACAAGAGGGGAGCGGTTACTTTTTGGACTTTTTCTATAAAGAAGTCGTTTTTGTTGATTTTTTCAACGACATCCGTTACATAAATCAATACATCCGCATCGCTCAAGGCAGATTCGGAAAAATTCAACATGCTCTCTTGCAGTTTATAATTGGGACGCAATACACCCGGAGTATCGGAATAAACAATTTGCATATCGTCGGTGTTGACAATACCTACGATCCGATGACGGGTCGTTTGCGCTTTCGACGTAATGATGGAAATTCGTTCTCCCACTAATCCGTTCATCAGCGTTGATTTTCCCACATTCGGATTCCCGACGATATTTACAAATCCCGATTTATGCCGGATCATATCCCCACTTCATGTAAATGGCTCCCCAAGTGAATCCGGCGCCAAAAGCGGTCAAGATAATTTTATCTCCTTTTCGAAATTGCGATTCCCATTCCCGTAAGCAAAGCGGAATGGTTCCCGCACTTGAGTTGCCGTATTTTTCGATATTGATGGTTACTTTATTGATCGGAATCTCCAGATGATCGGCTACTGCATTAATAATGCGTATATTTGCCTGATGAGGAACAACCCAAGCAATATCGTTTGTAGTCAAATGATTTCGCTTCATCAGTTCGGCACACGTATTACCCATCTCGGTTATGGCGCGTTTGAATACTACTTTACCGTCTTGATGAATATAATGCAGTCGTTGATCCACACTTTCGTGGCTTGCCGGATTTACCGAACCTCCTCCGTACATATGCAAAAATTCCAAACTGTTTCCGTCGGAATGCAGAATAGAATCCATAATACCGAAATCTTCCGTAGTCGCTTCTATTATAGCTGCGCTGCAACTGTCCGAAAAAATGGGACAAGTATTCCTATCCTTGAAATCCGTCACCGTTGATAACACATCGCCGGCAATCAACATTATTTTTTTGTATTTTCCCGATGTAATATACGCTTGTCCCACATCTAAAGCGAAAATGCTCCCGCTGCATGCGGCGCCTAAATCAAATCCGAATGCGTTTTTCATTCCCATTCGATAAGCAATTAAAGAGGCTGTATTCGGGAGTATATAATCGGGAGTTGACGTTGCAAAAATAATGGCTTCAATTTCCAGCGGATCGAAATCTTTACTGTTTCTTAAATCTTCTATCGCTTTCTCGGCCAAATAGGAAACTCCTTTTCCTTCTTCCGGTTTTAATATACGGCGTTCTTTTATTCCGATTCGCTTGGTGATCCATTCATCGGAAGTATCAACGAATGTTGAAATTTCTTCGTTTGTTGATATGTACTGTGGGGTATAACTTCCTATTCCCGTGATAACTGCATTTATTTTACTCATATTTTCAGGTATAATAGAAAAAATCCCTAAAAAGAAGATTTTCATCTTCACTTTTAGGGTTTTTTCGTTTACATTGTGTTTCTTATTTTTAAGCCTTAGCTTCTTTATCTATGATGACTTTACCTTTGTAATATAATTTTCCTTCGTACCAATGGGCACGGTGATACAAATGATATTCTCCGGTAGTCGGATCAAGAGCTATCTGAGGAACTTTCGCCTTGTCGTGCGTTCTTCTTTTGTCTCTTCTTGTCTTTCCTGTTCTTCGTTTAGGATGTGCCATTTTTCTTCTGTTAAAATATTATTATTTATTCTTCTTTCAATCCTCTGAGTGCATCCCATCGCGGATCTGTTCTTTCTTCATCATCCGAACCGTCATCGGTAATGATCACATCGTCTGCGCCATCCGATTCGAAAGATTCGTCATCTTCCGACTTAGCCGAATGTTTTTTCAACTTAGAGGTCATTTGTTTATTGCATTTACCCGGAGCATGAACGTGCTTGATAGGGATAGCGAATACTATAAATTCGTATAAAAACCACGCCAAGTTGATTATTCCTTCCGCTTCGGGAATAACCACAATCTCATCGCTTTCTTCCGCGTAATCTTTCCCGAATTTTACAATTAAATGCGCCGTTGTTTCAATGGGTAAATCCATATCGTCCAAGCAACGGTCGCAGGGAACAATTACAGTTCCCGCGAATACAAAAGAAAGATCAAACGCGCCTCCTTTTTTGGAAACGGTAAGTCGCGTATTGATTTTACCTTTTTGAATGTCTTCGCCCCCGATATCGGCAAAAAAACGATTATCCAACAAATATTCAATTTCTTGAACATTTTGCTGCATACTTTTCAAATCCACTTTATATAAATCGAAACGGCCCAAATTATTCTCCAATTTTTAAAAAAGTTCTGCAAAGGTAATAATAATTCTTGTATAAATAAAAAAACGAATGCGTTTTTCATTCAATCACTCGCTTCACGCTCTCAATACCTTTTATTTTCTGAATACGGTTTGATAATTGATTAATATCATCTAAATCATGAACCATTACTTCCATTGTTCCTGTGAATACTCCTCCGTTGGAATCTATCAACAATTTTCGAATGTTTATTGATAAATCGTTGGCAATCACTTTCGTAATTTCGTTCAAAATACCCATTCGGTCAATCCCCTTTATTTCGATTGTGCCCGGAAGAGATAACAATTTATGCCCGGCCCAACTGCAAGAAATAATACGGTCTCCGAAACGGGTTTTTATAGTAAGCGCTTGACTGCAAGAACGCTTGTGAATTTCCAATCGCCCGTCATCCCGGATAAACCCCAAGACTTCGTCTCCCGGAATCGGATTGCAGCAGGAAGCGGCGATGTATTTGCTTTGATAATCGGCTTCTTCGAGAATATAGGTTTTTTTGCGATCAATTGAATCGGCATCCGGAAGCGGTTCCGGATTTTTCGCTTCTCCGCTTTCTTTCCCGGAAATAGGGTTAACGGCATTAAAAGCCTGTTTCATGTATCGTAAGAGGAAATTATCCGATTTGTCTTTAAATATTTTTTGCGGATTTTCGGGTAATTCCAGCAGCTTTTCGCTGATCGCGAAAAAGAAATCATCTTTTTTGCGATAACCGTAAAATTCGAGAATTTTTTCTAAAATCGGAGTACCGGATTCAATCTGCGCTTTTTTTAACCATTCTTCCAGCATTTCTTCTCCTTCTTTGATTTTTCCCCTTTTTTGTCTTTTCAGCGAAAGCTCGATTTTTGTTTTTGCTTTCGCGGTTGTAACATAATTCAACCATTCTTGTTGAGGGGATTGCGATCGGGATGTTAAAATTTCGACTTGATCTCCGGAAGATAATTTGTAGCTTAACGGGACTAATTGGTGGTTTACTTTCGCTCCGATACATTTATCGCCCAAATTGGTATGAATTTCATAAGCAAAATCCAATGCGGTGGCGCCTTGAGGCAGCGTTCGAATTTCTCCTTTGGGCGTAAAGGCGAATATTTCGGAAGCATACAGATTCAGCTTAATCGTATCCAAAAAATCCATGGCGCTTGGACTCGGAGCTTCCAGAATGTCTTGTATTCGTTCCAACCAACGATCCAATTCCGTTTGTTCGTCAAACGTATGATCGCCGTGTTCTTTATATTTCCAATGAGCGGCAAATCCCTTTTCGGCAATTTCATCCATTTGTTCGCTTCGGATTTGGACTTCTATCCATCGTCCGTTCGGTCCCATCACCGTTAAATGAAGCGCTTGGTATCCGTTGGCTTTGGGGCGACTCACCCAATCGCGAATCCGATCGGGATGTATTTTATACATATCGGTAATTATGGAATAGATATCCCAACATTGCTTTTTTACGTCAATATTCGGTTTCGGTTCAAAGATGATTCGAACGGCAAATAAATCGTAGATGGCATCGAAGTCAACTTTTTTTGCCTGCATCTTATTCCAAATGGAATATATGGATTTGACTCGTTCCTGTATTCGATAATTAATACCTGCTTCATCTAATTTCGGACGGAGCGGAGCGGCGAAATGCGTATAAATTTTTTCCCGATTGGCTGCTGTCGCCTCCAATTTTCGGCTGATTTGCCGATATTCATCCGGATGCTCGTACTTGAAGCTTAAATCTTCCAATTCGGTTTTTATGGCAAACAATCCCAAGCGATGCGCCAAAGGAGCATATAAAAACATCGTTTCGCCGGCAATCTTGTATTGTTTGGCCGGCAAAAGCGATCCCAGCGTCCGCATGTTATGCAAACGGTCGGCGATTTTTATCAAGATTACGCGAATATCGTCCGACATGGTGATTAACAATTTCCGCATGTTTTCCGCTTGAGTAGAGGCGGCCTCCACAAAAATACCTCCGGAAATTTTCGTTAATCCGTCAACGATTTGCGCAATTTTCGGGCCGAAAAGTTTCTCAATATCTTCTATGGTGTAGTCTGCATCTTCCACCACATCGTGCAATAAAGCGGCGCTGATGGAGGTTGATCCAAGCCCCATTTCTTCAATCACAATTTGCGCTACGGCAATCGGATGCATAATGTAAGGCTCTCCGGAACGTCGTTTAACTCCTTTGTGGGCTTTGTTGGCAAAATGAAACGCCTTATTGATAATGTCAAATTTCTGCCGGTGATTCGAATGAGAATAGGTTGTAATCAAGCGATCAAAAGCCTCTTGAATCATTTCATCGTCAGTAGATTTTATTTTTTCCGAATCATCCATACCGGCAGAATTACAAATCCGTTAAATTTTAGGAACCAAAATGTATTGCCCCGCTTTTAAACCGGAATTGGTCAAATTATTTAATTTCATCAAATCCATAGAAGTATAACCGGGATATTTTTTGGCTATCGTATAAAAAGAATCGCCCGGTTGTACTTTGTAATGAACTGCATCAGCCGACGAATAAGTACTTCGATCGGAGGCTGCGTTTTCTTGTTGCGATTCGGCGGAGGAAGAAAGTGCGGATTGCGAATAGCTTTGCGTTGATCGCGTACTGCTTGTATTGCTGCTTGTCGAGTATCCGCCGTTATCAATATATACAATCAAATTTTTTCCTACAAGCACTTTGTTCGATCGTAAATTGTTCCATTTTCGAACGCTTTGCGCGCTTACGCCGTATCTGTTTGCAATTGTCAGCACCGATTCTCCGTTACGCACTTTGTGAATGATTCTTTCGGAACGATTGACGGCTTTGCTTCCTTCGACATAGGTCCGATTGGTGAGCAATTCGTCGGCCCGATACGCTGCAATTTCGTTTTCTTTTTCGACAAATGCATACGCTTGGATTGCCGGCAATTTCAGAATTTGCGGTCGGAAATTTCCGGGAATAATATCTCTTTTGTATTGCGGATTCAATGCGCGAATCAAGTCCTTATCTATTTGTAAAATATCGGCAATTTGGTCAAAATGTATCATTTGAGTAACCATTACCGTATCGGTTGAAAGCGGTAAAGAGGTTTGAACCGGATACAATTGATGGAAGGCGTAATAGTTCATTATGTAATTGGCTGCGATGAAGAAAGGAACATACGATCGGGTTTCTTTGGGCAGATAGGGATAGATTTCCCAATAATCTTTTTTTCCTCCGGCACGTCTGATTGCTTTATTCACATTTCCTCCGCCGCAGTTATAAGCGGCAATGGCTAAGTTCCAATCGTCATACGTTTCATATAAATCTTTCAAGTGTCGGCAAGCGGCATCAGTTGATAAAATCGGATCGCGTCGCTCGTCAACCAAACTGTTGATTTCCAATCCGTAGTTTTTCCCGGTGGATATAACAAATTGCCAAAGTCCCGAAGCGCCGGCTCTCGAAAGCGCTACCGGATTCATAGCCGATTCGACAATAATCAAATACTTTAACTCCAGAGGTAAGCCGTACTTGTCCAACGTCTCTTCAATCATCGGGAAATAAAACGCTTCTAAGCCCAACATGTATTCTACCAAACTCCGTCGGCGTTCCACATAAAACTCAATACATGTTCGAACGGTTTGGTTATAAGGCAACTCAATAATATTCGGTAATCGGGACAATCGGTCCATATATACCGAATCGCTTATCGGAACATCTTCCTGATACCCCGCTTGATTTAATTTACTTGTGTAATTCGTTACGTACCAAGAATTCAAAAGGTTATTAAAGTTCGTGTCCCATGCTTCCGGCGCAACTAAGCCGTTATCCGATTCAAGGGTTGAATCTGTTTGATCATCTTCGTTTATCGCCTCTTCTCTGTTGTTCATTTTTTCTCTGATTTCCTGCCAAACCGTCGTTTGAGCATAAGAATAACACCATGAAAAAAGAGCAAGCAATAAAAATAATTTTTTCATAAATTTATCTTTAACATTGTTTAAAAAGCAAAACTCAATTGCATTCCCACCGAACGAGCATTACTTGCCGTCCGGTCGAATAATACAGGTTCCACACGCATACTCAAATCGGGACTTATATCAAAGTCAAATAATTGAGCGTCCACATAAGCATCTATAATCCAGAGGGCATATATCCCAACCGTCACGATGTAACTTAATTCAAGGTTACGCCGGTGATAGTCTCTTGCCGATTTCAAAGCGGTTCCGAAATTGCGTATCATATCCGCAGACCAATTATTGACATCTTCTCTTCCGTAAGCGCCGTATAGGTAATCTTCCCAAGAATTAGTCTCCGGATTGTCGTCTATGAAATCAACGTAGGCTTTTCTGTAGTCATGATATTGATTTCCATTCCAACTAATTGCATAAATGCATCCGATAAAGCTTCCGTAAACCAGCGGCAATTTCCAGTATTTTCGGTTATAAATCTGTCCTAACCCCGGACAAATCGCCGCAAAAATCGTCGCTTTTTTCGAATTGGGTTTAAATTTTTCCGACGCCGCCGGCTGCTTCTCGTTTACAAGCGAATCCACGCGAAACGTATCTGTTTGCATTAAGAATTTTTCCGTAACAGAAACACTGTCTTTTTCCGAAAAATCAACCGCTTGAGCCATGCACCAAACCGGAAAAAAATAAAACAAAACCGCTGTAAGGTTAATATACCGTTTCAATTTTTACAGATACTATTGAATTGGCGAAATTACGAAATATTTTTTACAGAATCAAAAACTTGAAGTATTCTTTGCAATTCTTTTTCATCTTCAAAGGAAATACTGATTTTTCCCGCGCCTTTTTCATTGCAGGAAAGGGAAACTTTAACGCCCAAGAAAGAAGCCAATTGATTTTTTAATTCATCGTATTCGTGCGATGCTTTTCGTTTCGGTTTTGACGGAATAACTTCCGGCGATTCGTCAGAGTCTGTCCTGTTGAGTTCTTTTACAATTTCCTCCGTTCGCCGCACCGAATAACCGTATTCCAGAATTTGCTCATATACCATTAATTGAGTAGAAGGGTCTTCCAATGAAAGCAACAATTTGGCATGTCCCATATCAATTTTTTTATCTTTCAATCCGATTTGGACTTCGGCCGGTAATCTCAAGATTCGCAAAAAATTGGCAATAGTTGCTCGCTTTTTTCCGATGCGTTCGCTTAATTTTTCTTGCGTCAAGTTGTGTTTTTCGATTAAGGTTTGGAATGCCAAGGCGATTTCAATCGCATTCAAATCTTCCCGTTGAATGTTTTCGATTAACGCCATTTCCATCATACTCTCATCGTCGGCTTTTTTGATGTAAGCCGGAATTGTCGTCAAGCCGGCTAATAACGAAGCTTTGTATCGTCTTTCTCCGGAAATAATCCGGTATTTATCCGGTTGTATTTCCCGTAAAGTAATCGGTTGAATTATTCCTAAAGCTTTAATGGAAGAGGCTAATTCCTCTAAGGTTTCCGGGTCGAAAGCCGAACGCGGCTGATCGGGATTCACTTCGATTTTCGATAATTCCACTTCATTGATGGATGAAGAACCTCCGGTATTCAGATCATCCATTGTGATTAAGGCTTCAATACCCCTCCCCAAGACCGATTTCGTTTGCTTTGCCATATTATTTTGTATTTTTTTCGATCAATTCTTTCGCCAATTGCATGTGATGGTATGAACCTTTCGAATCCGGATCATACAATAAAACCGGTTGTCCGTAACTCGGCGCTTCGCTTAATTTGATGTTGCGTTGAATAACCGTAGTAAAAACCATATCCCCGAAATGTTTTTTCACTTCTTCATATACCTGATTTGCCAAGCGCAAACGGGAATCGTACATGGTAAGCAGAAATCCTTCGATTTCCAATCCGGGATTTAATTTTGATTTGATTATTTTAATGGTATTCAACAATTTGGAAATACCTTCCAAAGCAAAATACTCGCATTGTACCGGAATAATAACCGAATCGGCAGCCGTCAACGAATTAACGGTTATCAATCCCAACGAAGGAGAGCAATCAATCAAAACGTAGTCGTAAGCATCTTTTATTTTTTCCAATACGCTTTTCAAGATTTTTTCACGGTGTTCGAAATTCAGCATTTCAATTTCCGCGCCTACTAAATCAATGTGCGACGGAAGGATAGACAAATTCGGAATTTCCGTCGGAAGGATTGCTTCTTTCGGCTCAACTCCGTTTACGATGCATTCGTAAATAGTCGTTTTCAAATCCCTTACATTGATACTTAGGCCCGAAGATGCATTGGCTTGCGGGTCGGCGTCAATCACTAATACTTTTTTATCCAGCGCCGCCAATGAAGCCGCTAAATTAATTGCTGTGGTTGTTTTTCCCACTCCTCCCTTTTGATTAGCTATGGCAATTATTTTTCCCATAAGAACATTTTTCAAAATTAGTTTGCAAAAATAGTATTTTTTATTGAAGAACCGATTTATTTGTTGCAAAACAACGCAAGGTTGTTGATAACTTCCCTTTCCGGTTAATAACTTTTTCCGTATATTTTTGTACCTTTGCGCGCAAATTTTGATTATGGTAAAAGAAAATAAACCGCTGTTATTGCTTACCAATGATGACGGAGTTCAAGCGCCGGGTCTTGTTCAGTGGATTGATGCGATACGTTCGTTGGGCGAAATAGTAGTGGTAGCGCCCGACAGTCCTCGTTCGGGAATGTCAAGCGCGATTACCGCTTTCAATCCCATACGGGCCGCTTTATTAAAAGAGGAAGAAGGTCTTACCGTTTATTCTTGTACGGGTACTCCGGTAGATTGCGTAAAATTAGCCTTGAACAACCTTTTAGATCGTAAACCCGATGTATTGCTTTCGGGAATCAATCACGGCTCCAATGCGGGTGTTTGCGTCGTTTATTCGGGAACAATAGGAGCTGCGTTCGAAGGATGTATTGCAGGTATTCCGTCCGTAGGAGTTTCGCTTACCGATCATTCTCTTAGCGCCGATTTCTCTCAAGCGATGAAATACGGGAAACAGGTAGCCGAAAAAGTTCTTGCAAACGGTCTTCCGGATGGAACCTGTTTGAATTTGAACGTTCCCGATATCCCGGATGTAAAAGGTTTAAAAATTTGTTCTCAAGCGAAAGGTCGTTGGATAAAGGAATTTATGGAAATGAAAGATCCGGTCGGGAGACCGGTCTATTGGTTAACCGGCGAATTTTTGAATCAGGAACCGCATAACACGAACAGCGACGAGTGGGCGTTGGATCAAGGATATGCCGCTTTGGTTCCGTTGCGTATTGATATGACGGATTATTCTTTTTTGGAAAAAATAAAAGATTGGGGAAACGGATAGATCTATTCTTTCTGATTTAATACTACAGAAGCCCAAAGGTAAAAACAAATAGTAAAATGACCGAATATTGCTATTTTTTGACTTATTTGTTATAGAAAGTTAAAATTTATTATTATACTTTTGTCGCAAAATATTTTGATTTGAATTGGACAATCTTAAATTATAACTAAATGGCGTGTATAATACTAAATAAATTAAGAAATATTTTTAATAAATATAATCTATTTTATTTTATTAATCCATTTATTAAATCATTTTGTTAAAAGTCAGACTATATTTTTGTCAATATAATATTTTTATCTATACGATTATGAAAAACGGA
>WRFZ01000090.1 GCA_009778655.1 Candidatus Azobacteroides sp. | reverse complement strand
ATAGTAAAATTCATATCTTCGAATTTACTATTTCTATATTCAACAAAATTATCTTCATTATTATCTTCATTTTTCCCATCTATCATTTTTAAATGGTCGTTTTTTATAACAAAAGACTACCAATAAAAAATAAATAATATGAGATGTAAAAATTGCGGATGGGAAAATGCGGATGAAAATTTAAAGTGTGAAAAATGCGGCTCTTCATTAGTAGGTATAAATGATTCTGTTTCCGTAAAATATCAATCTACTGAAGGTTTTGATGTTAGGAAAACAGTCGCCGGTTGCCCAAACTGCGGCTATCCGTTGAGACCATCTGACCAAAAATGTCCTAATTGCAACAGTCCGGTGGGAGGACCGACTGCAGGAGCTGAAGCAAATATTTCTTCACCCATGGGAGGAACAATTATTGCAGGCATCAGATCATCCGAAAAACCCCAAGAAGGAAAAAAATTGGTGGGATTTCTGGTAAGCTATTCTTTAAATCCGTTGGGCGATTTTTTTCCCGTTTTCGAAGGCAGGAATTATATCGGACGCGACAACTCTTCAACCATTTGTATTCAAGGTGATTCGTTAATATCAAGTAATCATTTTTCGATTTTATACAGAACGATTGACAAAAAATTTAAATGGAAAGATGAACATTCCAGCAACGGAACGTTTATTAATGAAAAATTATCGGATGAAGGAGAATTAAAGAATTTTGATACGATTCGCATCGGTTCGACTAAATTACTATTCATTGTAATCCCGGCATTTTAATTTTTCTTTCAACGATGGAAGCTGTTAATCGTTGTGATTTTAATCCCGGAGATTTTATTGATAATAATTACCGTATATTAACTACTTTGGGCGAAGGTTCTTTTGGCAAGGTTTTTAAAGTAAAAGATACCGCCGGAGTTCTATATGCTTTTAAAATCTTGAAACTTTGGGCGGTTCCTCCCGACATCCGAAAAAAGCTTACCGACCGGTTCGACATGGAATTTGAAACCGGACAAATCAACAGCAATTACCTGGTTCATTCGATTGCTCACGGCTACATCAATACCGTCCCTTATATTATTATGGAATACTGTTCCAACGGTAATTTGTTACAACGGATTAACGGCGGCAGCCCTACGAATTGGATAAAAATTACGACGGAAATTCTATACGGGCTGAAAGATTTACATCGTTACGGAAAAGTACACCGAGATTTGAAGCCCGAAAATGTATTGTTTAAAACCGACGGAACTGCCGTACTGACGGATTTCGGTATTGCCGGAGATAGAAATAAACGATTGACTGAAAAACGAATATGGGGTAATCAAGCAGAGATTTTCGGCACGTATGCCTATATGCCGCCCGAACAGGTTATGGCAAACCGGGAAGCGACAGTACTTCCTACGACTGATATTTTTTCGTTCGGGGTATTGCTGTATTTTATGCTTACCGGAAAATTGCCTTTCGGACGCTTGGAAAATGAAAACGATTTGGGAATTTATATCAAAAACGGAAGGGAAGAAAATTGGGACAAGGCGACTTTAAGTAATAATTATAACGGAAAATTATTTTATAATGCTATTTCCGGATGTCTAAAGTCCGATTTCAAAAAACGTTTGCAAACCGCAGATGAAGTATTGAAACTTATTCCAACCTGCTCGGTAAAATCTTCGTATAAAGCGTCTGAGAATACGGCTGATTTTCAACACGAAATTAAAACGGGCTTGTTGTTGCGCATTATGCAGGGAGAAGAATACAAAAAAACGTATAAACTGAACGATTTACTGACGGGCAAAAGCAGAATACTGACCGTAGGTCGAAACGACGGACAAACGGTCAATACTATATCCGTAACGGAAAATCAAAGTTGTTATATTTCCCGAATGCATTGTACGCTTGAATTGGATTATCTTACAAAAAATTGGTATATACGAGACGGTCAATGGGATAAAGATGCGGAACAAGGATGGCGAAACTCTACAAACGGCACGTTTGTTAATTCCACCGAAGTTTCAAAAGACGGAATGTCGCTTTCTCCCGGAGATATTATTTCAATCGGTGATTTAAAATTCAGAGTAGAAGGTTATTAATAGAAATAAAACATGCAAGCGGGCGATATATTTGACAAGCATTACCGTTTGATACGGGAATTAGGAACCGGCGGCTTTTCGGAAGTTTGGTTGGCTGAAGACCGGCGTGTAGATTCTTTAAAAGTAGCGCTGAAAATCTATACCTCTGCAAAGGCAGATTCCAATGATGTAAAAACCTTTATCAAACAATTTGAACTTGTTTATAATATTAATCATACCAATCTGTTACCGCCAAATGCGTGCGGCGAATTTAACGGCATGCTCTATTTGGTGCTTCGCTATTGCGAGCGGGGTTCAAGTTATTCTCTTTTGGGAAAAATCAATGAACCGGAAGCTTGGAATTTTCTGCACGATGTAGCTTCGGGTTTGGAATATCTGCATCAAAAAAATATCATTCACCAAGATATTAAACCGGATAATGTTTTGATAACCTCCGACAACCGGTATGTTATCACGGATTTCGATATCAGCGCTAAAGCCCGTAATACTTTACGTTTAGGCACAAGCGCTCCTTCCGGTACTTCCGCATATATGTCGCCCGAACGGTTCGGCGCTACGCCGACTCCTATCAAAGCAAGCGATATCTGGGCTTTAGGCGCTTCTTTGTACGAATTGATAAGCGCAAACCTTCCTTTCGGAGATTTGGGAGGATTGAATCAAAAAAACGGCGCAAATTTTCAACCGCTGAAAAATTCCGTTTCCAACGATTTAAAAAATATTATCACGCTTTGCTTACAGATAGAACCTTGGAACCGACCGACAGCCGAAGAAATCAAAACATGGTGCGACCTGCATTTTAAAAATAAGAAAATTCAATTTGAGAAAAAGTATAGAAAAATAGTATATGGAAAAATAGTACTACCGAATATCAATAAGAAAATCCTTTGGATAATCGGAGTTGCAGCGGTTTTAGCGATAATTTGTATTATTGCAATGAACAACATAACAAGTAGTCTTCCAAAAGGATCGCCGCCGGGCGTTCCGAATGATACAATAGTTTATCCTCCACCTACACCTCCGGATACTACACCTCCGGTGGATATGGTACGTTTCAATCGCTTTAAAGAGAACGCAAAAAAATTTTTTGACTCAGCACAAGAAATGAATGATCGGGATTATTACAACTTTGCATTAAATAATTGTGATTCGGCGCTATCCGTTAGGGATGATGAGGAAATGAAAGAATTAAAAAAGAAAATAGAATCAATAATAGTCATAAAATAATCATTATGAAACGGTGTTATTTTTTATTCATAGTCTTGATTTTAAGCATCAGCAATACTTTTGCTCAAGGTTGTTACGAAATAACCAGAAAAAAGGGTATTGATGCTTATTATAATGGAAAATATAAAGAAGCAAAAAAACACTTCCAACTTGCATTGTCGAATTGCGATGATAAACCGGCCAACAATGATTTAAGTGTGTGGATAAAAAAATGTGATAACCACTCTCCCAAATCCGGAGGAGGAACCCAAACGGGACCGCAAGGGGGAGGGGGGAACGGTGGGTCGGGAACTGTTATTGATATACCTCCAATAACATTAACAGTGTCTCCAAAAAGTATTTCTTTTGATGCATCCGGCGATCAAGTTTTCCCTGTCAGTATTTCCACCAATGCATCGGACTGGTCTATACAGAACGAAATAGCTTGGTGCAATGTTATACGATCTTCATTGTCATCCGTCCGGTTAGTCTGCCAACCCAACCTGTATGAAACGGCACGAAGCGGTTTTTTTTACATAATTGCCGACGATAAAAAGGAATTAATTACTGTCAAGCAAGAAGCAGCCGAGGATCCGGTTGAACTCGGCAATAAATTATACAAAGCGGGAAAATACGGCGAAGCCAGAAAATTATACATGGTAGGCGATGAAAGCGGCAGCGCTGAAGCGCCCTATCGTTTGGGCAAAATGTCTTTGGAGGGAGCAGGTGTTGTGATAAGTCGTCCGCAAGCGATGGCGTTTTTCAAAAGAAGCGCAGACAGAGGATACAGCCGTGGCGAAAATGCTTTGGGATATATGTATGAAACTCAAGAATATCCCGATTATCCGGAAGCCGTCAAATGGTACCGAAAAAGCGCGGAAAAAGGGTATGCCATAGCACAATATAATCTGGGAATGATGTACCAATACGGCTTAGGCGTAAAGAAAAGCAAAGGGGAAGCGAAAAAATGGTTTAAAAAGAGCGCCAAACAAGGTCTTTCGACGCCCGCAGGAAAAATAGAATAATCTTATTAATTAAAAAATATATGGTATATGAAAATCATTAAAGTGGGGCGCAGTTCAAGTAACGATATTGTAATCAGCGACGATTTAAAAGTGTCGGGGACTCATTGTCAAATCATTAAAGACGATTACGGTAACTATCGTTTGATTGATACCAATTCACTGAACGGTACTTATGTGAACGGAGTCAAAATTCGCAACAGTGAAGTCCGCTTAAATCCATCGGACGTAGTTTGTATCGGAAACACGACACTGCCTTGGCAAACTTATTTCTATTCCGGCGGCAATTCCACCGAGAGAGATAGAAGTAATATTGTTATTCATAATAATAATATGAATGACGCCGGAAACTATCCGCCGCAAACTAAACCGGATAGTTTCTTGGTTTGGGCTATTTTATGTACGCTTTTTTGTTGTTTGCCGTTTGGAATCGTTTCAATCGTTTATGCAGCAAAAGTAGATGGTCTTTGGTATTCAAAAGATTATACCGGAGCAATAGAAGCGGCTCGCAAAGCAAGGACTTGGTTTTGGTGGGGTTTTGGAATCGGAATTTTCTCCATACTAATCACGACTATATTTTATGTGATTTGGGGAGCCATGTTAGGTTTAGGTGCATTTCATTAAAACTAAAATAGTTATTGTTGCTGCCGTGATTGTGGCCGGCGCTGTTCTATTGTTTTTCTTTAATCCGGAAGAAACAAGAGGACTGCCCAAATGCCCGTTTTATATGCTCACCGGTTTAAAATGTCCCGCTTGCGGAACACAAAGAGCCGTATATAATCTTTTGCATCTCAACATACAAAAAGCATTTTACTGCAATCCTTTTATGTTGATTTCAACACCTTACGCAGCTGCATTGGTAGCGGTAACTTGGTTTGACCCGAAAGGAAAATCAGAAAAAATAAAACGTCTTTGTTATAATTCCATTACTGTTTATACCTATTTGGTATTAACCGTTTTATGGTGGATTGTAAGAAATATTATAAAGTTATAAAAATTCATATTATGTCAAGAATAACACAAACTTATCAGAGAACGCTTTCCGGTTCTATCGGGTCCGGATTGGGTTCTGTTTTCGGGGGTTCCGGAAAACAATACTATATTCTGGAACACAAAATCAGTTCCCGATACCACAAAGCGGGCGAAACGCAGGAAATTATTGTCAATGAAATTGAAATGGGGCGCGGAGAAGGATGTCAAGTTCGTTTCGATGAATCGTTCTCTACGGTTAGCCGGCGTCATGCGGCCATTGTAAAAGAAGGCGATAAATGGAAACTCATTCAACTGTCGAATACCAATCCGACGCTTTTGAACGGTAACGAAGTCAACCGTGAATGGTATTTGCAAAACGGCGATGAAATACAACTCGCTATCGGCGGTCCCAGACTCGGATTTATCATTCCGGCAGGCAAAACGATGGGAAGCATAGGCTTGACGCGCCGCTTGAATCTGTTTGCCAACCAAGCTTTGCGTCCTTATAAATGGGCGATAGCGCTTTTGGGTATTGCCTTGATTTTGGCAATAGGCGGATTATCAACATGGAAATACTTGAGCGACAAGAAAGCTAAAGAAAAAATAGCAATAATTGAAGCAGCTGCTAAAGCGCGAGAAGCAGAAGCCAAAGCGCAATATAAAAAGTTTCAAGCAGAACAGGATTCTATCGCAAACGCTCTAAAAAATACGAAAACAGAATTAAGTGATGCGACAGAACGGCTCCAAAAAGCGCAAGATGATTTAAAACGAAGTTTCCAAACTAATCCAACGCCTCCAATAAATGACCATCAAGTCAGTATAGGTTCTGTAAAAACGGATAATAAGGCGATAGAAACCTGTTTGCCTTACGTTTATTTTGTCTATACAAGCGCCGTTGATATTATTTATCCCAACGGAAACAGAGAATCGTTTGAGGATTTTAATATTACCGGAACCGGATTTTTATTGGATGACGGACGTTTTATAACGGCACGCCATGTCATCGAACCGTGGTTTTTTGTTCGAAGCGAAACAGATAGTATTCGATATGCTATGAATATTATTGCTAATAACGGCGGAAAAATAATTGTTTATTTCAATGCCCTATCTTCTTCGGGCGATAGATTCTCGTTTACGAACGAACAAATGGTCTGCAACCGCTCGCATGATTCTTCGGGTGTTACAGACGACGGTTACAGATATGTAATCGGAAGATTAGACAACACAGATTGGGCTTATTGTAAAACGAACAGACCCAACGGACTTACTGCAAATAAGGCGCAATCAACCACATTAGAGCGAGGCACGGAATTGACGATATTGGGTTTTCCATTCGGATTGGGCGCTAATTCCGCTAACGATATTAATCCTGTATTGAGCAAGGCAACTACATCCATGCCGGGTTTGAACAGTGGGGTTATTCTTACTACAAGCACCACTTTTGAACCGGGAAATTCGGGAGGACCGGTCTTTTATACCGATTCATCCGGAAAATTAATCGTGATCGGCATTGTTTCGGCAGGCGCCGGCCGCTCAACCGGGTCCATTGTTCCGATAGCATCTGTTTATTAATTAAAATTAAATATTTCAAGATATGAAACGTATAATATTAGGCTTAGCGGGAATGATATTCATGGCTTCGATCAATGCGCAATTCCTGCCGCGTTCCTTTAATTCGAGCAATCAGCAACTGATTGAAGAAGCCGTAAAAGGCGGAATTTTTATCATCCGTCAAAGTTATCAGTTAAAAGATACAAATACAGACGAGCTTTACGGCTTTCACAACGCCGAACATTTCGGATACACGGTTTCTGTAGGAATAAAAGCTCAAAATGGTTATTATTTGGATAATATGGCAGTTGAACCATGGAAGTACGACAACAAATTCATCGAATACAACGACCAAAAACAATACCTGCCCGTTATTTCGGAAAGCAAATACCGGTCGTTGACGGATGATAGCGCTTTTTCCGATCTTCCTTATGACAAAGATAAATTAAAAGTCCTGTCCGGCGGGCAGTTTTATTTTGCTCAAGATTCTTTCTTCGACAATCAAGGATTTGACGCCGATAATTCCGACGGAAATAAAGACGGATGGTTAATCTGGGTCGTTTCGTCCGATTCCATAAAAGCTGCCGGAAATGAATCTCTTTCGCTATTGGTGTATCGTAACGAATTGACGTTTGAGCCCGGAAAAAATACTTACAAAATAAAAGAACCGCCTACGGATAATCGGGTTCTGGGTGGACTTTATGTTGTGCCGGAAGTAACCGGTATCGGGAAAATTTCTTTCTGCATCGGCGGTTTGTTAAATAAAAAAGAAGGTTATTGGCAAGTGGTCCGATTAACCGAATCTATCTTCAAACGAGAAATAATCGGCGACAAACCGGTAAAAGAAGGTCTTACGCCCATACAACAAAAAGGAAAATAAAAAATATATAGTAAAGAAAAATGAGCATCTTGATTAAAATGGCCGCATGGTGCGACCAAGCCGGACGTCCGAACAACGAAGATAATTTTTTGTTAAACAAAAATATATCGAATCATGATTGGTCTTTTACCGCCAACGAAACCATTCCGCTTGATGAAAAAGGCGCTTTATTGGTCGTATGCGACGGTATGGGCGGTATGAATGCCGGAGAAGTAGCATCCGCCATAGCCGTTGATACGGTCAAGGACCGGTTTTTGCCGGAAAAACTGACGAAAGAAATAACCGGAACTCCGGATGCCATTTTTCAGTATGTAAAAAAAACGATTGCCGCCGCCGATGCAAAAATCAAAAAAGAAGCCGATAATGATAAAGAAAAAGAAGGAATGGGCAGTACCATTGTTCTGGCATGGCTGATCGGAAAAAACGCCTATATCGGTTGGTGCGGCGACAGTCGGGCGTATCGCTTCAATCCGGTATCGGGATTAGAACGCCTTACCCGTGACCATTCTTACGTGCAGGAATTGATAGATGCCGGAAAACTTGCGCCGGAAATGGCGTTAGGTCATCCGCAAAACAATATCATCACCCGCAGTCTGGGCGATTCCGGGAAAGAACTGCGGCCCGATACAGTCTGTATTTCTTTGTATAACAACGATGTGATTCTGCTTTGCAGCGACGGTTTGTGCGGAATCATGTCCGATAAAGATATGGAAAACGTCTTGATGGAAAATTCGGGCGATATAAAGCAAAGTCTTAATACTCTATTGAGTGAATCCGAAAAAATCGGTTGGATAGACAATGTGACGATAGCTCTCTGCCGGATTGAGTCGGGGGCCGGAAAAGCGACAGTAAAAAATACGAGAAAAGAGCAATCGGTTTCAAGACGAAAATTTACAACGATGTTGTTATCCGCTATTTCAGCGGCAATTATACTGATACTGATTGCTTTCGGAAGCGGATATTTCCTCGGCGAGAAAAAAAACGGGGCGCTTCATATTAATACAACCGACAGCATCGGAAATAAAACGCCTGTTTTACAAGACAGTACAAACATAAAGAAGGATATTGAACGAGAGAATAATGATACAATAAATAAGATAAATAATAAAAAATGAAAAAGATTGTATTTCTTATTATATTCAATTTATCCCTTTTGAGCGTAAACATTTCCGCCCAAACAGTTACCGCTTCCGGCACAACCGGGCCGCTTATTTGGTCGCTGAATTCTGCCGGAACATTAACTATCAGCGGAAATGGAGCGATGCCGGATTATTCGCCGGGAGGGTTACCATGGTATAATTACCAATCCAATATCAAAACAGTAATTCTATCCAATGGCGTGACGAGTATCGGTAATTATGCTTTTTATTCTTGTTCCAATTTAACTTCCATTACCATTCCCAATAGCGTGAGAAGTATCGGTAGTTATGCTTTTTATTATTGTCCAAATTTAACTTCCATTTCCATTCCAAGTGGCGTGACAAGTATCGGTAGTTATGCTTTTTTTTATTGTTCAAATTTAACTTCCATTACCATTCCAAGTAGCGTGACAAATATCGGTAGTTATGGTGTTTTTTATTATTGTTCAAATTTAACTTCCATTAATGTAGCAAGTGATAATGTGAATTACTCATCTGAAAACGGTGTTTTATTTAATAAAAACAAAACAATTTTAATTGCTTTTCCCAGAGGTAAAAATGGTATTTATACTATTCCTAACAGCGTGACGAGTATCGGTAGTGATGCTTTTGGGTATTGTTCAAATTTAACTTCCATTACCATTCCAAGTAGCGTGACGAATATTAGTTCATATGCTTTTCAATATTGTTTCAATTTAAAGACTATCACAGTAAACTGGAGTGTACCATTTACTGTTAATTCTTTTGTGTTCAGTGGTTTAAATACATACAGTATAACTCTCTATGTTCCTTCCGGCACAAAATCGGCCTATCAAACCAACTCGGTTTGGGGCAATTTTAATATCGTTGAGTCTGCTGCTGCATCTTATATGATTACCGCTTCGGCGGGAAGCGGCGGTACCATTTCTCCGAGCGGCTCGGTTTCTTTCACTTATGGAAGTAGCCGAACTTTCTATTTTTATTCAAATACCGGTTACGAAATCAATCAAGTGTTGGTGGATGGCGTAAACAATGCTTCGGCGGTAGCTAACGGATATTACACTTTCTCGAATGTAACGGCGAATCATACCATTTCGGTTTCTTTCAGACAAAGGCAATATACCATTACCGCTTCGGCGGGTAGCGGCGGAAGCATTTCTCCGAGCGGCTCGGTTTCTTTCACTTATGGAAGCAGCCGAACTTTCTATTTTTATCCGAATACCGGTTACGAAATCAATCAAGTGTTGGTGGACGGGGTAAACAATGTTTCGGCAGTTTCTTACGGATATT
>WRFZ01000089.1 GCA_009778655.1 Candidatus Azobacteroides sp. | reverse complement strand
GTACCTTCGTTCGGGTCCCAGCCCAAACCTACTCCTACTTTCGACAGCCCGATTTCAATGCGCTGTCCTTTTGTTAAATTGATTGCCATAATTGTTTAAATACAAATAATTTAATTTATACTATGATTTTTTCTGTCTCTTTACAAATTTTTCTAATATTTTGCGACCAAAGGTAAAAAAACATTTGCATATCTCAAAAATAATTTTACCACATAAGTTCAAGGACAAATTCAATAGTCCCGTTCGTATTTTTTATTTATCTTTGCAACATGAACATAAATGACCTGCTATATATTTATTCTCCTATGGAAAACATTCGGCGTTTAGAGTATAGCGTTAAACATATTTTCAATAATGCACCGGGTGTTGACGTTTTGATTATTCGGGATAAAGAAATTTTCCTCCGGCACGACGGCCCTTGCATCAATTATTCGGATGAAGATTTAAATCACGGCTTATGGATTGTTCCGCACGGCTTATTGTCTGAGAAAGGAGTGCGAGAAATACCGAATATCGAAGTTTTCCGATGGAACGATTATTTCTGCTTTTTCAAGCAGGCGCAGGGAGATATTCCGTTCGATCCGTTTGCCGCTTCTTTCTATCTTTTGACTTTGTATGAAGAGTATTTTCCGAAACAATCGGATGAACACGGACGATTCGATCCGAAAGAGTCGTTGGCTTATCGCAACGGTTTTCTTGAAATCCCGGTGGTTGATCGTTGGGCCGGTTTATTAAAAGAAGAATTGGAAAAAAGGTATCCCGATGCGAAATTCAAGAAACGAAAATTTCGATTTATAAGTACGTTTGACATTGATTATCCTTACATGTACTTAAAAAAAGGACTTTTAAGATCGCTCGGAGGAATGATGCGAGATTTGCTGAACCGGCGCCGAGAAAATATAGCATCACGGATTGCCGTTCATCTTCGAATGAAACCGGATCCTTATATGGAAGCCCTCCGGTGGATTGACCGGGTACACAAAGAAGCCCGTAAATCCTATTATCTGTTTGTATTAATGAAAAATCGGGGTAAATACGGTCGGAAAACCCTTTATCCGCCGGTCGCTTTTTATCGTTACTTGAAGAAATTAGATTCCGTAACGGTCGGTTTGCATCCTTCGTATGACACGTACCTTAATCCCGGACAATTAATTAGGGAAAAAAAGCGATTGGAAAAAGTCTTGGGAGAAACAGAGTTAATCGCTTCCCGTCAGCATTTTCTGCGGATGCATGTCCCCGAAACATTTCGCAATCTGGAAACGGCAGGTTTCAAGGAAGATTTCACCACTGCGTTTGCTCATGCGCCCGGATTTCGTTCCGGGACGGCTATACCTTATTATTTCTATGATGTTAAAAAAGATACAACCGGCAAACTGTTGCTGCATCCGACCGTCGTGATGGACGCCTGCTTAATTACTCATTTAGGATTATCTCCGGAAGAAGGTTTTGAAAAGATAAAACGGTTGATAGATGAATGTAAACAATCGGGAGGAGATTTTGTAAGTCTCTGGCACAATTCCAATTTAGCGGGCGCCGACAATAATAATCCTTGGATAAATGTATTTATCAAGTCGTTTCATTATGCAATTTCAGCGGAAAAATAATACCTTTGTATTCAAATAAACAATCAAATATAAATTAAACAGCTTACTTTCTAACTACCCAATGACGATACATAATTTAGGATTAAACGACAGCATTCTTAATCAATTCATGGCGGAGATGCGGGACATCTACGTTCAAAACGACCGGATGCGTTTCCGCAGGAACATTGAACGAATAGGAGAAATCATCGCTTATGAAATAAGCAAGACATTGAACTATCATACGATTGATGTACAAACGCCTTTGGGATTACAGCCGGTTTCGGTTCCTTGCGACCGGATTGTACTTGCAACGATTTTGCGGGCGGGATTGCCTTTTCATCAAGGATTTCTTTCGTATTTTGATAAGGCGGACAATGCATTTATTTCCGCCTCGAGGAAATATAACGAAAACCATAGCGCTTTTACGATTGAATTGGGTTATTTATCTTCTCCCTCGATAGACGGAAAAGTATTGATTATCATTGATCCGATGTTGGCAACGGGCAGTTCGTTGGATTTGGCTTATCAAACCCTGTTGAAAAGAGGCGAACCTTCTCGGATTCATGTTGCTTGCGTGATTGCCGGCAAGCAGGGAGTTGAGACGGTAACTCGGATATTTCCGGAGAAAATAACAACGATCTGGGCGGGAGCCATTGATCCGAAGTTGAACGATAAAGCCTACATCGTTCCGGGTTTGGGCGACGCCGGCGATTTGGCTTACGGGGAAAAGATGTGATGGACAACTATAATATACATTCACCGGCAATCAGCGATAAGGAGAAGGAATTTGAGAATGCGCTCCGTCCTTTATCGTTCAAGAGTTTCAACGGACAGGATAAAATCATTGAGAATCTGAAAATATTCGTTAAAGCCGCAAACCAACGAGGCGAAGCGCTTGATCATGTCCTTCTGCACGGACCTCCGGGATTGGGAAAGACAACGCTTTCGAACATTATTGCCAATGAATTGAATGTCGGCTTCAAAACCACTTCCGGTCCGGTACTGGATAAACCCGGCGACTTGGCGGGCGTGTTGACGTCGTTGGAGCGAAACGATGTTTTGTTCATTGACGAAATCCACCGTTTGAGTCCGATTGTGGAAGAATATTTATATTCGGCGATGGAAGATTACCGGATTGATATTATGATTGATAAAGGCCCCAGCGCCCGCTCGATTCAGATTGTTTTGGAACCTTTCACTTTGGTTGGAGCGACCACGCGAAGCGGTTTGCTGACTTCGCCCCTCCGCGCTCGTTTCGGAATCAATCTGCATCTGGAATATTACGATATGGAGACATTGACTTTTATCGTCAAACGCTCGGCGGGAATTTTGAATATTCCTTGCAGCGATAGCGCAGCCAAGGAAATCGCATCCCGCAGTCGGGGAACGCCGCGTATTTGCAATGCGCTTTTGCGGCGAGTACGCGACTTTGCTCAAGTCAAAGGCAGCGGTTCCATTGACAAGGAAATTGCCTGTTTCGCTCTGGAAGCGCTTAATATTGATAAATACGGCTTAGACGAAATAGACAATAAAATTCTTCTGACCATTATTGACAAATTCGAAGGCGGCCCTGTCGGACTGACCACTATCGCTACGGCTCTGGGCGAAGACCCCGGAACCATCGAAGAAGTGTATGAACCATTTTTGATTAAAGAGGGATTTATCAAGCGGACGCCGCGCGGACGCGAAGCCACCGCTTTGGCGTATCAACATTTGGGACGGACCCGGACAGAGCAGCAGGGGTATTTATTTTGAATTGCGTTCTTATTTTTGTGGCGTTAGTAGTATTTTGATACCGCTACATTCTCCTTTCTCGTTATAATAAAATGTGTAATTGGCATTATCAAACCTATAAAAAAAAGAGTATGTTCGTCCTTTTACTCTTGTTTCGGTTTTATTAAAAGCCTTTTCTTCATCTTTTTTTAACGCCGCTAAAAATTCATTTATCAATGTCGGGTTATTTTCAATACTAATGTTGGTTATTGTCGGTTCAAATTTTTTTGTCTGTTCATTCTTTGTGTATATAACTTCCGCATATACGCCTTCCATCATTTCACATTTTTTCACTAACGCATCCAAATTTTCTTGTGCGACAAGTTTCATCAAAAAGCTGCTCATAAGGAAGAGCAACGCCATAATCTCTACATTTCTTTTCATAACTGTTCCTTTTTTAAATTTATAATTCAAGATTAATTTTTTCTAAAAATTCTTTTGTATCGTTTCATCCTTTAATTGCTCTATCCCTTTCAATTGCCTTTGTTTTAGCTCTTTCGCAATCTGCACATAAGGCTCTTTGTTTGTTTCCTGCAGTTGTTGCAGCAACAAGTTGTATTCTTTTTTTTGCCGTAGAATCTCTTCTATTGTTTTTTCAATTTTCGGATTCACTATCTTCGGGTCGGTTATTTTTACTCCGTTTCTAACGATATAGCTTCCTTCGTAGGGATTATAATCTTTTTCCCGCGTGAAATGATATATACCTAATGAAATGAGTATCAACAGGGAAGCGGCAATACTCGCCCATATTCTTATTCTTTTATTTCGGGACGATTGAATTATTATTGGATGACCGGATTCTTCTTTTATTCCGGTTTCAAAATATGCGAAAATCGGACGATACGGAAGAAGAGACTCCGGAATATTTTCACTCGAAAAAAAATCGTACAATTCCCTTTCTTCTTCGTTTGTCGTTTGTCCTTCGAAAAAACGGTCAATCAATTCCTCTATTTTTTTGTAATCTTGTTCCATTGTTTGTCATTCTTAAAAAACAGTTCTTTTACTTTTTTTCTTGCTCGCGATAAATTCATCCGAACGGCTTCCGGAGCGCTACCGGTTAAAGCGGCAATTTCATCTATCTCCAATCCTTCAATGTGTTTCATCCGGAGTATTGCTTGTTGCAAACCGGGCAGTCGGTCAATAATCCGTATCACTTGCGTAACACTGTCTTTTTGTTCTAATTGTTCATCCGGTGAAAGATTATCATCCATAAGAACAATTCCGTTCAAGTCTTCCCGTTCTCGCTTGTTAGCTTTCAGCCGATTTAAGCATAAATGCTTAGTCATCGTAATTGAAAGAGCATCCACACTCTTATAATTACTTAGTTCGTCACGCATGCTCCATAATTTAAAAAAGACTTCTTGAATAATATCTTCCGCGTCGCTTTTGTTTTCCAATAATCGTTCGGCATACAATATCAATCGTTCCCGCAAGGGTAGCACTTCTTTTTTAAATTGCGCTTGTTCCATAATGTAATATAAAGACAATCGGTAACGAAAAATGTAACACGAAAAAGAGAGCGGATTATTTCGTTATACTCGTGATGACAAAATTATACCTTTTCAGTCGGTTCTTTTTACGGGAATTAGTTTTTTTATCGTAATAAGAAAAAATTTAAGTCTTTTTTATTTATTGTGAAATATTTTTAGTAATTTTGCCGCCGAATTTATTTATTATTTTATTACCAACATTATTAAAAAGTTATTACAATGAAAAAGTATTTATTGATTGCGACTGTTTTTGCTCTGGGGCTGTCATTTGCAGCTTGCGGAGGAGGGCAAAAAACTGAAAGTGCAACTACAACAACCCAAGACGCGGCTAAGCAGGCAACAATGGCTCTGACCGACAGCACTTTAGCTAAGCTCGAAACTCTTATTAACCAAGGAATTGACCTCCAAGGTAAAATAGCCGGTGGAGATACGGCTTCTGTACAAGCGCTGACCCAATTAACACAAGATATAGCATCTTGTGCTAATAATCTTCAAAGTGATACTACGCTTGCTGTGGATCAAAAACAAAAACTTTCGGATTTAACACAAAAATGGAGCGCTGCTGTTGATGCTGCTACTAATGCCGCGAATGCCGCAAAAGCTGCTGCCGCTAAAGTTCCTGTTAAAGCTCCTGTAAAGAAGTAAAGTAAGGCACAGCCTTAATTTTTATGGGCGTGTAAGTATTGACATTTGTTCTCTACGAGTTGTGGAGATGATGCAGCTCGTAGAGAATAAAAATGTTCGTTTTAGTTGTTTATCACCCTTAAGACAGTTTTTTATACAACTTTTAGGGGTGATTTATTTTTCTTCGGGCAAAGTCTCTTGAAATATAATTTTCCAATGACAGACAAGCCTCTTTAGCAAACGCCTGCCCCTCTGCAATCAACTCATCCCATTGTTTTTCACATAAATCGGTTAAATCATCGGAGAGAATACCGTTTTTCATCAATCCGTAAATAATCCCGGCATTAAAATTATCGCCGGCTCCAATTGTGCTGACCGGTAATACCGCTTCCACCGGATAGTTTTTCTCAAAAACCGGCGTTCTTAATCGAATTGTTCCTTCCCCTTGCGTAACTATGAAATTTTTACATTTCGGAGCAATGTATTCTCGGTAAACAGATTCATCGGTTTCTCCGGGGAAAAAACTTTCCAAATCTTCACTCGAACAGCGCACTAAGGAAGCATGAGCTACGTTTTCAAGAAAGAAAGGCAATAATCGGTTTCGTTCCAAAGCGTGAGCTTTTCGAAAGTTAATATCATAATATACAATGGCTTTTTGTTGTTTTGCATATCGGATCAGCGCATACACTTTTTCCCGCAATTCGGGATTTACGGCAAAATATGAACCCAAAATTACAATATCGTCTGCATTGATTTCCGGAAATGCCGTTTGAAGTCGTTGTTTCGGAAATGATCGAAAGAATTGATATTCCGCTTGCCGGTTCTCATCTAAAAAAGCGAGAGAAATCGGCGAATTACCTTCATCAAAAAAATCAATATATTCGACAGAAAGATTATTTTCTTGCATAAAATTTTGAAGCAAACGGCCTACCCGGTCTTTTCCCAATTCGCTTATAAACAGCACCGGGATATTACACCGTCCCAACGAAATCATGCAATTGAAAGTCGAACCGCCGGGCGCTGCTTTCTCCGGTTGGTTACTCCGGAAAATAATATCTAAAAGGGTTTCCCCGATACCGATTACTTTTCGCATAGATTCAAATAAATAAAATATAAAAACGAGTGATTTATCGCATCGGTAAATATTTCTACGGCATGCGCGACAAAGATACGACAAATTCGGGAACAACAAATAATTGAATATTTTAATAATTTAATATATCTTTGTACCCCAGATCCGTTTTAACAACAACAAAACTGAATAAATCATGGAGTACAATTTTAGCGAAATCGAGAAAAAGTGGCAAGAATACTGGAAAGAAAATAAAACCTACCAAGTAACGGAAGATACGACTAAGTCCAAGTTCTACGTTTTGGATATGTTTCCGTATCCTTCGGGAGCGGGATTGCATGTCGGACATCCGCTGGGCTACATCGCTTCCGATATTTATTCGAGATACAAACGCTTGAAAGGATTCAATGTACTCCATCCCATGGGTTATGACGCCTACGGACTTCCCGCTGAACAATACGCTATTCAGACCGGCCAGCATCCGGCGATTACGACCGAGCAAAATATCCGGCGTTATCGGGAACAATTGGATAAAATCGGATTTAGTTTCGATTGGTCGCGAGAAATACGCACTTGCGAACCAGGATACTACAAATGGACGCAATGGGCATTTATCCAAATGTTTAATTCATATTATTGCTGCGATAAACAGCAGGCGCGTCCCATTTCCGAATTGATCGAAGCGTTTGAATTGCAAGGAACGAAAGATTTGAATATCGCTTGTACCGAAGAGCGGACTTTTTCCGCTGAGGAATGGAAAGCAATGTCGGAAAAGGAAAAACAGGAAACGCTGATGAATTATCGAATTGCTTATCTTGCCGATACGATGGTGAATTGGTGTCCAGCGTTGGGAACGGTTTTAGCCAACGACGAAGTAAGCGAAGGCTTTTCCATTCGTGGCGGTCACCCGGTGGAACAACGCAAAATGAAACAATGGAGTTTACGTGTTTCGGCTTATGCGCAACGACTTTTAGACGGTTTGGACACCATTGATTGGACAGAATCGCTGAAAGAAACGCAACGCAACTGGATAGGAAGAAGCGAGGGTGCGGAAATAAAATTTAACCTCTCTCCACAAGGGAAAGGAGAATTTACCGTTTTCACCACCCGTCCCGACACCATTTTCGGCGTCACCTTCATGGTATTAGCTCCGGAAAGCGAATTGACGCGACAATTAACCACGCCGGAACAGGAAGCCGCCGTAAATGAATACATCCGCTTAACCAAAAGCAGAACGGAGCGCGAACGCATCGCCGACCGGAAAGTTACCGGCGTATTTTCGGGCTCTTATGCCATCAATCCTGTAAACGGCAAAGAAATTCCTATCTGGATTGCCGATTACGTATTAGCCGGTTACGGAACCGGTGCGATTATGGCTGTTCCCGGTCACGACAGTCGCGACTACGCTTTTGCCAAGCATTTCAATTTGCCGATCATTCCTTTGATTGAAGGCGCTGATATAAGCGAAGAAAGTTTCGACGCTAAAGAAGGAATCATGATGAACTCCGGATTTTTGAACGGTTTAACAGTCAAAGAAGCGATTGAAAAAGCAAAAGAATATATTGCAGAAAACGGATTAGGGAAAGTCAAAGTCAACTTCCGTCTGCGCGACGCTATTTTCAGCCGGCAACGGTATTGGGGCGAACCCTTCCCGATTTACTATAAAGACGGTATGCCTTACGCCGTGGATGAAAAAGATTTACCGATTGAATTGCCCAATGTGGATAAATTTTTACCGACCGAAACCGGCGAGCCGCCGTTGGGACGGGCAAAAGATTGGGTGTATGAAGAAAAATAAATTGCTTTTTTGAAATAATCCATTATGTCACAGCTCTCAAATATTGATAAGGATTACTTGAATTGGGTTTCGGAAATAAAGAGTAAAATCCGTTCGACTCAAATTCGGGCAGTATTGGCGGCTAATGCTACGCTTATCGAATTTTATTACGATTTGGGCAGAATGATTGTAGAAAAACAAGCGCAATCAGCTTGGGGCGATAAATTGATACAGCAGCTTTCCAAAGATTTACAGGCGGAATTTCCCGAAATGTCGGGGTTTTCGCGTACTAATTTGCTTTACTGCAAACAGTTTTTTCTGTATTTTCAAATTAGTCAACAGACTGTTGGGCAAATTGTCCCCCAAGTTGGGGGACAATTACAAAATACAGACAGTCAAGAAAGTATAATTGTCCCTCAAGTTGGGGGACAATTAAGTCCGGAAGATGGAGAGAAATTAAGAAACTTAGTTTTCAATATACCTTGGGGACATATTAAAGTAATTTTAGGTAGAGTTAAAGATCCGCAAACAGCCCTATTTTATCTGCAAGAAACACAAAAAAACGCTTGGAGTCGCGATGTGTTGGCATTGCAAATCAAGAATCAGCTACATAAGCGGCAAGGAAAAGCTGTTACCAATTTTTCGCTGACATTACCCGAACCAATGTCGGATTTGGCACAACAAACACTGAAAGACCCATACATTTTCGATTTCTTGATCCTGTCGAAACCTTATCGCGAAAAAGACATTGAAAATCAACTCATTCAGCATATTGCCAAATTTCTGCTTGAACTCGGCAAAGGCTTCGCTTTTGTGGGACAACAATATCATTTAGAAATTGCCGATTCGGACTACTATCTTGATTTACTCTTTTATCACATTCAATTGAAATGTTATGTAGTGATTGAGTTGAAAAATGCAAAATTTATTCCCGAACATGCAGGCAAACTCAATTTTTATCTTTCCGCAGTGGATACACTGTTGAAAAAAGATGACGACAAACCCACAATCGGCATTTTGCTTTGCCGTGATAAAAACAACATCGAAGCTGAATTTGCCTTGCGCGATATTCATAAGCCAATGGGTGTTAGCGAATTTGAATTAACAACGGTTCTTCCGGAAGAACTGAAAAGCAGTTTACCGACTATAGAAGAACTTGAACAATCAATAAAATAAGAAAAGAAAAAATAATGGAAAATAACAAAAAATACCCCCTCGAACTCAATACCATGCCCGGCTTCGCCGGTTCATCGGCCTATTATTTACGTTACGAAGATCCGAACAACAACGAATGTTTGGTCTCCAAAGAAAATAACGAATATTGGCGCAATGTTGATTTATACATCGGCGGGACGGAACATGCAACGGGGCATTTGATTTACAGCCGTTTTTGGAATAAGTTCCTGTTTGATTCGGGTCTTATTTGCGAAGATGAACCTTTCAAAAAGTTGATTAATCAAGGAATGATTCAAGGACGAAGCAATTTTGTGTACCGGATAAAAAATACCAACACTTTCGTTTCGCATGGATTAAAAGACCAATACGATGTAACGCCTATCCATGCGGATGTAAATATTGTTTCAAATGACGTTTTGGATATTGAAGCATTCCGAAATTGGAATCCGGAATACAAAACTGCCGAATTTATCCTTGAAAACGGAAAATACATCTGCGGCTGGGCTGTCGAAAAAATGTCGAAATCAATGTACAACGTGGTTAATCCCGATGATATGGTAGAAAAATACGGCGCAGATACTTTGCGCTTGTACGAAA
>WRFZ01000088.1 GCA_009778655.1 Candidatus Azobacteroides sp. | reverse complement strand
ACAGATGCGATTCCGACAAAGCTTTTCGTATTTCCAATTCTTTACCGATGGTTATCGTTTGTTTGTCGCCTACGATTTTCAAGCGAATCAAGCGACCCGATACGCCGCGTTCAATCGGAACCAAATCGAGGACGTTTCCGACATCAATGCCTACTTTGCGAAATAACAATGCCTTGATTTCCGATTGGGTAAGCGAAACTTCCCAACGGTAAAAATCCTGCGTTTCTTGGTCGTAATCATTCAATACTTGCGAAAGTACTTGTTTATTGTGTGTATTGCAATAAGCCGGAGGATTGGAGACAATCCAAGCGATGGCGTTTGCTTCTTGCGTGAGATCGGTTGCATATCCCGCGGGAACTACATCATTGTCTATTACTTGAGTGAGATATGGATGGTTGACCGGTTCCCAGACATTTTCAAATTTTTCGGTGATTCCTCCGCAGCATTTATAAAAACGTGCGTCACAGATAGCGTTATCATACATTAAAACCTCTCCGGATGTAGCTTTTAGGGCTTCATATACTTGGGGCGATGAAACTTTGGTTATGCCTTGGTAGCGTTGGCAATGATCGTCGGCGCAAACATCGAAACGGTCGTGGTCTTCCCGGTCGTACCAACGGATATAACCTTCGTCATTGCGAATCAAGCTTTCATATTTGCCGTCTTTCCGAAGTTTTTTCCCTTTTTCTATCTGCGCTAACAACCAGCTTCGGGAAATAACGGCATGCGCTTTCAAAAATTCGGGAAAAGACGTAGCGCTCATTTCGGAAGAGATGACGCTCAACAAATAATCTTCTACAGGCAGAATGTTGACTGCGGTAATCAATCCGTTTTCGGCAAACAGTTTTAATTTTCCTTTGAAACGTTGAGTCTCTTTTCGTTCCCAATGGAATTGTACCCCGATAACAACATCGTGTAATTCAAAGCTGCATTCCTCTTCGTTCAACGGTTCCAATAAAACAAAACCATCAACAAGTTGTTGTATAGAATCCATATCAAGAGCAAAAGAAGAATTTCCGGCGGCAATTGCTTTTCCTTCTCCTTCGCAAACTTCTTTACCGGTGAAACGAAATTTCCCGTTCAATTTGAAATGAATGGATTGAGAAGATATAATGCCGACTTCAATGATGGGTTTTTCCATAGCAGCTTATTTATATTTAAAATGATTTGAATCCCATGATTTTACGAACTTCCAGCAGGGTTTTGCCAGCGCTTTCCCGCGCTTTTTCCGCTCCTTCTTTTTGTATTTTACGGAGATAAACCGTATCGCTTTTGATCGAATGAATCCGTTCGCGAATAGGAGTGGTTACTTTGATAATATCCTCAGCCAGTTGTTTTTTCATACTGCCGTACCATTTTGTTTCTCCGGTATTCCATAAATGATCGTAATGCGCTACGACCTCAGGCGTTGAAACTACTTTCAGAATAGAAAACAGGTTTTCGATGTAATCCGGTTTAGGCATGTTCGGGCCTTCGGGACCGCTGTCGGTCAAAGCGCCTTTCACTTTTTTCTCAATGGTTTTCGGCTCATCTATCAAGTAAATACAGTTGCCTTCCGATTTTCCCATTTTTCCGCTGCCGTCTAATCCGGGAATTTTAATAAGTTCTTGTCCGAAATTATAGGCTTCCGGTTGTTTGAAATATTCTATTCCGTAACGGTGATTAAATCGTTTGGCGTAATTACGGGTCATTTCCAAATGCTGTTCCTGATCTTTTCCCACCGGTACATAATCGGCATTGTGTATCAAAATATCGGCAGCCATCAAAACGGGATAAGTGAATAACCCGGCGTTTACATTATCGGGATTTTGCCGCGCTTTTTCCTTGAACGAGACGGTTTTTTCCAATTCGCCCACGTATGCTAACATACTCAACAAAAGATACAATTCGGCAATTTCCGGCACATCGCTTTGGATATAGATGGTTGCTTTCCCGGGGTCTAATCCGCATGCTAAATATTCCGAAAGGATATTGGTCACATTCACATGCAACAAGGCAGGGTCGGGATGTGTCGTCAGAGAATGCCAGTCGGCAATAAAGAAAAAACACTTGTTTTCTTCCTGCATTTTCAAGAAATTAATCATTGCGCCGTAATAGTTCCCCAAATGTAAATTGCCTGTCGGGCGGATTCCGCTTAATACTGTCTTCATAGAATCAAAAATTTTGATGTGCAAAGATAGCATAAATCTATTAATAGTACCATTATTCAACAATCAATTTTTGACTGTAACTTTGATTGGCGGTATAAAGTTTTACAATATAAAGACTTTTTCCGAGTTCGCTTACATCCATCGGAATTTTCATCGAACCGGTATTTCCCTGTTGAAAGGTTTTTATCGTTCTCCCGGTTATATCGCTTATACTTATTCTCGCCAGCTCGTATAATCCGGAAGTTTCTATGATGACTTGTCCTTTCGCCGGATTCGGATACAGTCGAATTTCGGG
Organism: Candidatus Azobacteroides sp.; assembly: GCA_009778655.1. GTDB lineage: Bacteria > Bacteroidota > Bacteroidia > Bacteroidales > Azobacteroidaceae > Azobacteroides. The sequence continues at coordinate 7,464 of WRFZ01000088.1, read as the reverse complement.
TTCTTCTATTTGCCGGATTCCCGTATTTGTTTTTATCGGTATTCGCACTACCGTTACCGATAGTTTAGGTAAAGTTAATGTAACAGAACCATTATTAACGGTTGTTTCATTTTGTTTCAATGCGTTTTGAGAAGCGGAAACAAATGTTTCGTTTGAAGGAAGATTGCTTAATTGATAGTAAGTTACCGTTTCATTCAAAAGTATTACGTTTTCCGGTACTATATTTACGGATTGGCTGTTTGTGACATCCCGGTTCACTAAAACAACAGAGAGCATATCTTTATCGGTATTTACCGAAGAATAAGCCGATACCAAATCGTTTTGGGAAGATGCGGAACTGACTGCTATATTCCCCGTATAATGCGTAAATAAATGAAGAACTTCCCATTGACCTCTGTACCAGTCCCAAGGAGCAAATATTTCCACATTGTTTTCGGCAAAAGTTCCCAAAAGCGAAGCATAACAAACAGCGATTACATTCGGATCATCATACAAAGCCCCCATTTCGGAAATTCCCATCGTAACTCCATGATTTGTACCCATATATTCATCTAACCAATCGTTGCTGCGCTTGAAAATGTATTCTTTTGTAATGCTGTTATCCCATCCGCCATTGATTCTCTTGCATCCGTTGGCTCCGGGATAATCGTAAGTAGTATCATAAAATACCCGATGAAGTTGAAGTGTAACATCCCGGTCACTGTTCGGATAAAAATGAAAATCCAATACATCGAGCAGACGTAAACCCGTTCGCTGCTGTTCTTCGGCAATCCGTTTGATAAAATATTCTACCCACGGATATTTTTTAGTCGGATTTTGCGGATCCGGCACTGCATCGCCGTTTTGCCAATTATACCATTGCCATTCGTTTGTAAAAACCGGTCCCACAATTTTTATTTCCGGGAACAACGTTCGAACTTGGGTCGCCACTTCTACATATCGTCGGATATAATCTTCGGCAGGAATTGCCTGCGGCATTATATCGTCGTGTGTACTATTCCAACATTCCGGCTCGTTGTCCATATTCCAATATTGAAATTGGTCTTTGTTTAATCCGAGTTTGTCAAACCATTGCGTTAAGATCGCAACGGTGGAGTCGGCAGGCCACGGTTCAAGGTAGGTATTCGGATCGCCGTTGCCGATGTCGGGACCTCCTCCTCCGCACCAATTGTTATTCACGCCTTCCCACCATTGGCTGCGATTATATTCCCAATCATTGAAATTGAAAGCATTGGTTTTTGCCGCATATCCCAACAATTGAAACGCCCACATCCCTTTGGCTTCGGGCATATTCGTCTGAAGCGATTGAGCCGCGTAGTCCCAATCGTGAGCATATACATTATTGTACCAATCGGGATGGCTTGATAATTTCTTTCGCCAATTGTATTTGGTGGAATTGTTTCCCCCGGATTCTCTAAAAAACGTAACTCCGGCATCTTTATACAATTGCCATGTTCCGGATTGAGTCGGAGCGGAAGGATTATCGGATAAAGAGTTGTTTCTCCCGTAAATATAAGGAGATATTTCTTTGATTTCGCGGTCGGGATTCACGGTTATTTGTATTTGCGCTTTTAAGGAGATTATGCTTAATCCCGCTATGATTTGAATCAGCAATACTTTCGATTTCATATCTGTTTTATACTTTTATACAGGCGGATAAGCCGACAATCTTATTTATTATTCTTTAACAGGTCCCGAATCTCCGTTAACAAAGTTTGTTCGGCCGTCGGCGCCGGGGCGACGGCTTTTTCTTTGCGTTTAAGAGAGTTAACCCCTTTTATAAACAGAAAAATAACCAGCGCCAACAACAGAAAGTTAATCGCTACGGTTATAAAATTGCCGTAGGCAAAAATAGACGTTTCGGCTATTTTTCTCGCTTCAGCCAAAGGTAATCCGTCGGGAACCGTTCCCTTTAATACAATATACAGACTGCTGAAATCGGGTTTACCAATGATCGCCGATGTGAGCGGCATGATTAAATCATTGACCACGGAATCAACGATTTTCCCGAATGCGCCTCCGATGATTACGCCGACAGCCAAATCAATGACATTTCCTTTCAGTGCAAATTCTTTAAATTCTTTTACAAATCCCATAATTCTTTTTATTTAATGCGTTAATATATTCAGTTTAGTAATTGAATCGTTACCTTTCGGGATACAGCGCCTGCCACCATTCGGGTTGGTTTTTCAGCCATTTGGCAAACCATGCATCAATCGTTTTATTCCAATCAATTCGTTTTTGATAACCGTAAATGGCGTGATTTTCTCCTTCAACCGTGATAAATTCAACGGTTTTTCCCAAAATTCGCAAGGCGTTAAACATTTGGATGCTTTCCCCTATCGGTACGTTGGTATCGGCTCCTCCGTGCAACAGCAAAAGCGGAGTGTTGATTTTATCGGCATGAAACAAAGGACTTTGTTCGGTATATAATCGCGGATTATTCCACGGAAAACTGCCGGCGCTCGCGCCTCCGCTATAGGCATATCCCCAATAACCTTCTCCCCAATAGCTTGTGATATTACTGATTCCGGCATGAGAAACGGCGGCGGCAAAAATATTCGTCTTCGTTTGCAGAAATTGAGTCATAAATCCTCCGTAGGAGGCGCCGATACAACCGATTTTCGTGCTGTCAACAAAGTTATGCTCTCGACAAAATTGTTGCGTTCCGGCAATAATTTCGTCGGCTGTTTTTTCTCCCCAAGCATTGACGTGACGAGCGGCAAATTCCTGTCCGAATCCGGTCGTCCCGGAAGGCTGCAAGGTGTAAACCACATAACCCAAAGCGGCATAAACCTGCAAAGGATAAGTTGATTCGAAAACACGAGGCGTCGGCGAAGTTCCTCCGTAATAATACACAATCAAGGGATACTTTTTTTGCGGATCAAATTCGTAAGGAAGATAATACCTGCCTTCAATCGTTGTTCCGTCCGAAGCGGTAAAATTCCAATCCGTTACTTTACTTAAAGCCAACTCGCTTAATTGTTTTTGAAAAGGATCGGCCAGCAAAACGGATTTCCCCGTTTTCAAATCATATTTATACAAACGATACGCATTATTGGTTCCTTCTCCCCCGTAAAGAGCGACAGGCGCATTTTTCGCCGGTTGAAATTGGCGTATCATTTCTTCCGGTAAATCCAACTTTTTGAAAGCAGCCGTATTTACATCATATACATATACAGACGTCCGGTCTTTATCTTCTACCGAAAAATAAATTTGTTTATCGTAATCCGACCAATAGGCATTGGTAATATTTGGATCAAAATTTTTGGTAATCGGTTGAACGGCTTTTGATTTTTTATCCGCAATAAACGCTTGGATATCATACGTGTTGGAAATTTGTCCTTCTTTGATGTTCAATCCGATGCCTCCGAATGCTTCGCCGCTTCCGGTAATCAACAACCGGTTCGCATCCGGCGAATATTGCGCTCCGTTCAAGAAAGGATCCGTAAAGAGCGTATCTATTTCTAATGTAAGTAAATCCATCTCATAAAGCGTATATTTAGAGAAGGGACGTTCGGTAATATCTTCTTCCCGTACCGACAATAAAGCTTTTCGACTATCAAAACTGATGTCTTCAAGGGATGTATCGGTTCGTCCGAAGGTAATACGCTGTTCGGTTTTCGTTGCCAAATCATATAAATAGAGTGAATTTCTTCCTCGAAACGAGCCGGCGCGGTCGCTCGGCGATAAAGTCCGTTTCAAATCACCTTTATCGGCCGGAATCTCTTCCTTGATTCGAATCAACAGAAAACGCCCGGCGGGAGAAAGTACGTAAGAATCAAATTTTATATCTTCCGCTATCTGTTTTTCTTCCAGCGTAGCTGCATCCAATAAGTATAAATTTTTTTCGGTTAATCCGGGACGGGAATAGGTCAATTGATCTTTACCTTGCGTCCAACGCGGACTCAAATCGGAAGCAAAGCGATAAAGCGTTTGGTTGGAATCCGTTGCTCGAAGTTCCGTAACCGAAACGGATTTTCCTCCGGGCAAAGTGTTCGTTGTACTCACTAAAAAATAATTTCCGCTCGGAGAAATAGTGCCGGATGTCAAACGATTTCCTTCCAGTATATCCTGAATGGTGACTCGTCGCAAGGCGTTCGTCGAAACGGAAAGTTGCGCCAAAGAATCATTTTTCGTCGGAGTAAGCGAAATTTTCATTTTCGACTCATCAAAATTTTTCACACTTGCCAATCGTTTAATAACAATATCATAGCGACGAGGTTCTAAAGTAATATCCAACTGAATGGCGTTCGCTTTGGATAAGCTGTCTTCCTTCGTTTCTTTCGTTTTTTCCGATTTGTTGTTGACATAGATTTCCATTCTATCGGTCGAAGTAACGGATAAGGTGGCTTTGCAATACCGGTCTGCGTCAATCGAAAACGACAGCAATTGAATCGCTTTGTCGCGGTAAGGAATTTTACTGTCGTAAGGAGCAAAAGGTAATACAAATACGCCTGCGGTATCGGCTTTCAGCAAGTCGTTACTTTGAAATACTTCACTAAAGTCAATGCGCGTCTTCAATAAATCTTTGTGTTCAAAAGTCTTTTTTTCAACATCCGTACTGTCAATCAAAACCGGCATATAAACCGGAATCAGAGGCGAAGCTTTCATTTTTTCCACTCGAATTTCCGTTTGTGAAAACATATTGAAACAGAGTAAAATTCCTATCATTGAAATTGCTAATCGAACCATGGTATAGTAAATAATAAAATATGTTACTTAATGAATGAATATGTTTGAAGTAAATAAATCATAAGATTTTATAAAACTTCAATAATTTCGCAAAGTTAGTTAAATAATCCGAATTACGCTAATGAATCCATTTGGCTGATTGAGAGAAAAAATGTACATTTGCAACATAATCTGTAAGTGCAGATAAATTATGTAGGCTCCGGAAGCATGCACATTTGCCAATTTGCCGCTAAAAGACAATCACAAAGACCCTTTCGACAGAATGATTATTTGGCAAGCCATTACAAGGGATTTGATACTAAGTCATGTCATTAATAATATATCGCTTTCGCTTTATCCGGGACAAAGTCACGCAGTGACAACACTTTATTAACCGTAGATGAAATCTACGGAAACGAGCGATATGCACTATCACCCTAAGTCACGCAGTGACGAAACTTTAAATGCAAAGTATCGTCCCTGCGGGACTTTATGGAGTTGATGCTGTGCTATCCGTAGGTTGCGCTATCGCTCCACCTACGGTTAATAAAATGTTGTCCCTGCGGGACACTTTGCCGTTAACACGACAATAGTATTCGTTTTTTATTTTATTATACTTGATATACATTTTGCCCTTCCCACTCCAACTCCACCGGTTTATCAAATATTCCGAATACGGCAGAACCGGAACCGGACATGCTTGCATAGAGAGCGCCTTCGGCATACAATTCCCGTTTAATTTCTCCTATTTCCGGATATTGAGCAAAAACTCCGGGTTCAAAGTCGTTGACTAAATGATTCTTCCATTCATTTATCGGCAAACGGATAACTTCTTTCAAAGGAAGAACCGGTTGCCGGGGTTTTACTCGGATATAGGCAACATGGGTAGCTACGGAAACGGACGGTTTCACCACAACAAGATGATAGGCTTGCAGCGAAATCGCTACCGGCGAAAAAACGTTTCCGGTTCCTTCGGCAAAAACCGGTTTGTTTTGAATAAAAAACGGACAATCGGCGCCGATTTGACCGGCGTATTTTTCCATCTGTTCGACGGATAATTTCAAGTCGGCGAAATCGTTAAGCAGCTTAATCATAAAAGCGGCATCGGACGATCCGCCGCCTAATCCGGCACCGAAAGGAATTTGTTTCCGAAGATAAATTGATATTTCCGGTAAATCATAGTCTTTCTTTAAAAGGTGATAGGCTTTCACGACCAAATTATTTTCCGGATTCCCGGTCACTTGAATACCCGTTTGAGAAAAAGCGGTTTTTCCTTCCGATGCCGGAACAATTTCCAGAGCATCGTACAAATGAATGGGATAGAAAACCGTTTCTATATCATGATAACCGTCCGTTCGCTTGGAAAGGACGTGGAGACCCAAGTTAATCTTTGCGTTTGGAAAGCAAATCATGGCATTTATTTTTTATTTTCTTGTGACAAAGATAATCGAATTTTCGGAAATGAATTATCTTTGCAAAAAAATTATAAAAACCTATCATTATGCTGGACTTTAATGCTAATGTACTTCTGATTTATACCGGAGGAACTATCGGAATGATAGAGGATCCGGATTCCGGAATTTTGAAACCGTTCGATTTTAATCACTTGAAAGCGTATGTTCCGGAGTTAAGCCGTCTCAAATTTAATATTGACAGCATCGCATTCGAACATCCGGTTGATTCTTCGGATATCGGACCGGACGATTGGAAAAAATTAGTGCAAATAATTGAAGAGCATTATGAAAAATACGACGGGTTTGTTATTCTTCACGGTACGGACACGATGTCTTATTCTGCATCCGTACTGAGTTTTATGTTGGAAAATCTGACGAAACCGGTTATCTTGACCGGATCGCAATTGCCCATCGGTAAAATGCGAACCGATGGAAGGGAAAATCTGATTACCGCTTTAGAAATTGCCGTGGATAAAGATTCGGATGGAAATGCCATCGTGCCGGAAGTTTGTATTTTCTTTCAAAATTTATTGATGCGAGGCAATCGCACGACGAAGGTCAATGCGGATAATTTCAGCGCTTTTAATTCGTTTAATTATCCGATTCTTGCGGAAGCCGGAACACACATTAAATACGAACATTATCTGATTCATCGTCCGATTAAAAATGCCGTCCCCCAATTTCATTATGATTTAGATCCGAATGTAACTATATTGAAGATTTTTCCGGGAATTTCGGATAATTGCATCAAAGCAATCTTTACCAATCCGCACTTGAAAGGCGTTATTGTCGAAACGTTCGGAGCCGGAAATTCGCCGGCTCATCCTTCTTTTTTATCCGTTATCGAAGAAGCAATTAAAAAAGGAATTGTCATTGTCAATGTCACCCAATGCGCTTCCGGGGCTGTCGAGCAAGGTCGTTATCAAGGAGGGAAAGCGCTGAAAAATATAGGCGTACTTTCCGGTTACGACATTACAACAGAAGCGGCTGTCACCAAACTCATGTTTTTGTTCGGTCACGGATTTACTCCGGAAAAAGTAAAAGAGCAAATGCAATTATCCATTGCCGGAGAAATGACTAAATCGTAAAAAAAATATTTTTTTACATAAACCGGATTAAATTTAACTTGTTTTTATTTACCTTTGCATAATATAAATACAAATTCGAGTATTTTATTTATGGCTCAGATAATCAAAATAAAAAAAGGGCTTAACATAAATCTAACAGGCAAACCTCAAGCAATCAAAAAACAAACGGTATTGTCGCTGGATTACACGCTTTTCCCGGATGATTTTCACGGAGTTATTCCCAAAATAGCCGTGAAACAAGGCGATCC
>WRFZ01000087.1 GCA_009778655.1 Candidatus Azobacteroides sp. | reverse complement strand
ACAGAAAGTTTGTCGAGTTCCGTTTTTCTTTTAATTTTCCGCATCCGAATTATCTTAAAATTTTCTGCCGCAAAGGTAAATAAAATTCCTAAAACTTTCTAATATTTTAAAGTTTTAGGAATTTTATCCATTAAAATACACCGTAATTTATCTTGCGGCATCATGATTCTCCCCATGCGGCATTTCCTGCCATTTCACCGCCATCTACGATTAGTTCCGTTCTTGTAACAAAAGCCGATTCGCCGCTTGCAAGAAATAATACAGCGTAAGCTACATCTTGCATTTCTCCTACTCTTTTCAGCGCTATATGCGTTATTTCCATTTCCCAATCTTCGGTTTTTGTGACATTCAAATTCACATAGCGGGAATTTTTGCCTAACTCGCCACAAAATTCTGTTCCTTCCGCATCCCGCACATCACCAATGAGAACCTTTGCTCCTTCCGATACGAACATATGCGCTTCTTCTTGCACCCATGCCTCTCGCGCCGCCGCTGATGATGACGATTTTATTTTCTAATCTTTTCATATGCATAAATGGTCAGACAACCCATACACGTAATAATTCCGACTAACTGAATTTCTTCATCTCCGTACTGCTCAAATCCTGCAGATTTTGCATTAAAACTATAAAATAGTAGTACGCGTTTGCCATCGCTCGTGTTGCACATGCAACGAAAATGTAGGCGTTAGAGGCAGGTTACTATTTGTAGTCTTTTTTCTGGTAAAAATATAAACTCTCTCCTTTTTCTCCTCCAAATAGTTTGTGCGTTGCTTCAATTCGAAATATGCAATAATTACCGGAATCCTTTTGGGGTCGGTCGAATTGCAAGAAAAATCCTCTTTCCGGTTTGTTATCCTCGCCGCAATATTCCATAGCCGATTGTACGGAGTGAATAGTTAATGGTTCATCGCCGGCATATATTTTGAAATCAATGTCTTCGGGTTGAATCGTAATATCCGATACTTTTTCCATTTTTTGTTTATCCAAATAAACATCTTTGGAATAGGATAAAACTTTACCTAAACTCATCGGACGCACATAAGCCCACAAATAGGGTGGCCCACCCATAACTTCAAAAACTTGAAATCCATACAATTCCAACCGATGATAACGTGGATTAATTGTCAAGTCTTTATCGGCAATCACATTCCATGCCCAAAATTCTAAACGCATATCTTTTTCCGGAACGGCATTTTCTCGCGGATAGTCTTTTGAACGAATTGCTACCAACGCCATGTATTGTCCTTTTTCAACGCCTTTCAAAATATAGTGTCCTGTTTTGTCGGAAATTGTCTCATATGCTGAACTAAAATCTTTGTGGTATAGTAAGGCTACCCCGCAACTATCAATCGGATTTCCGTCGAAATCGGTAACTTGTCCCGAAATGGTGATTGTGTTACTATTTTGAGCAAATACATTGATACTTAAAATAAACATCAATGAGGATAATAAAAACTGTTTCATATTTATATCATTATTTCTGCATTATCACCAGCAAAATTACAACTTTTGCCTCAAAGTAACAGCAAAAATATTGAAAAAATGTTTCAAAATGACAGTAGAGCATTCGGTTGTTTTTTGCTGCTTCAATGTATGCAATTCGGATCCGCTTGTATGATTCGGAAATTCACAAATATATATATATACAACATTTTTTATTGTGACAAGTTAAAAAAACACTCCATGAGGGCAAGTCTTGATACATTTTTTACATCCCGTACAGTTTTCGCTGTTTGTGAAAATGATGTGTTTGTGCCATAAAAAGCCGATTTTTCCGATTATCTGTTGGGGACAAGCGTCAATACATCGCCAGCACGCTTCGCATCTGCGAGTATTTGCCCAAATATAGGGCGTTTGAACTTTTGAGAGTCGGTTTTCAAAATTTTTCATTGAATTATCGTTTTTGTTGTTAATACTATCTGTTTATGCAGACAAATAAAAACAAAAAATATTTTATTAACTTTGGCGCTTGAATAAACGATATGTATATAATGTACCGATGAACGGTTCGGAAAAATTATATCAACTGCTTGAATACTTGAATATTTCATTTGAATATTTGGAACATCCGGCGGCGCCGACCATCGAAATTGCCAAGCAATATTGGAAGGGACACGATGCAAAGCATTGCAAGAATTTGTTTTTTCGCAATCACAAAGGAAACCGGCATTATCTGGTGATTCTGGATTGCGATTGCGATATGAATATTCATAGTATCGAGAAACAGCTGCATCAAGGTAAACTGAGTTTTGCTTCCGAACAGCGCCTGATGAAATATTTAGCTCTTACGCCCGGTTCGGTCACGCCTTTCGGCTTGATAAACGACAGCGAACATCATGTCCGGGTTTTCTTGGACAGGAACCTGCAAAATGCGGAGCGACTGAGTTTTCATCCCTGCATCAACACCGCTTCGTTGATAATTTCCAAAGACGATTTTGTGCGGTTTATGGATTATACGCAGAATCCTTATGAGTGGGTAGAGTTGTATTAGCAAAAAATGATTACCTTTGAACATTTTTATTAACATCATCATTCTGTCATGGAAAAATACAAAGAAAAAGTAAAGAAATTATTCGTAAAGCAAGAAGAATTATTGACCCGTGATAATAAGAAAAGGAAAGAAACCAACGGGATATATCAACGGTATAAAAATCCGGTTTTAACAGCCGCTCATACGCCGCTTATTTGGCGTTATGATTTTAATCCGACCGATAATCCCCAATTATTGGAACGCATCGGGATAAACGGGACGTTCAATGCCGGCGCTATCCGGTGGAACGGAAAATATCTTTTGATGGTTCGAGTGGAGGGGAACGACCGAAAATCTTTCTTCGCCATAGCGGAAAGTCCGAACGGAATTGATCATTTCCGTTTTCGGGATTATCCCGTTTCTTTACCCGACGCAGAAGATCCGGAAACCAATGTGTATGATATGCGCTTAACCGCGCATGAAGACGGTTGGATTTACGGTTTGTTTTGCGCCGAACGGAAAGACCCGGATGCTGCGCCGGGAGATTTATCCGCCGCAACGGCTTCTTGCGGTATCGTTCGCACGAAAGATTTTATCGAATGGGAACGGCTGCCCGACTTGAAATCCAAAGTTCAGCAACGCAATGTCGTACTTCATCCGGAATTTATAAGAGGCAGGTATGCATTATATACCCGACCGCAGGACGGATTTATTGATGCCGGTTCCGGCGGCGGAATCGGTTGGACATTAATTAAAGACATGACGCGAGCGGAAGTGAAACGAGAAAAAATCATTAATTTCCGGCAATACCATACAATTAAAGAAGTGAAAAACGGCGAAGGGCCTCCTCCGATTAAAACAGACAAAGGATGGCTGCATTTGGCGCATGGAGTACGCGCTTGCGCTTCGGGACTTCGGTATGTGCTTTACTTGTATATGACCGATTTGAAGAATCCTTCCAAAATCATTGCCGAACCGACGGGATATTTCATGGCGCCTCAAGGCGAAGAAAGGATAGGGGACGTCTCTAACGTGTTGTTTTCTAACGGCTGGATTGCCGACGACGACGGAAAAGTATTTATTTATTACGCCTCGTCCGATACCCGTATGCATGTGGCTACTTCTACCGTTGATAGATTAGTTGATTATTGCCTTCATACGCCGGCCGACGGCGGTCGTTCCAAAACATCCGTTGATGCCGTTATTCATTTGGCGGAAAAAAATAAAGCGATTTTTGAAGATAATTGACCCATTTTTATTATTTATTATGTTAACATTAAAATCGGAATTACGCCGGGAATTGATAGATAATATTCTTCCCTATTGGATGCAAAAAATGCCCGATTACGAAAACGGCGGTTTTTACGGTCGCATTGACGGTGAAGAACGGGTACTGCCTTTCGCCGATAAAGGAGCTGTCTTAAATACCCGGATTCTTTGGACTTTTTCCGCAGCATATCGTTTGGAAAAAAATTCGGAATACTTGAAAATAGCCGAACGGGCTTTCGATTATATTCAAGATTATTTTATTGATAAAAAGTACGGCGGCGTTTTTTGGGAACTTAATTATAAAGGAGAACCGGTGAGTCGGAGAAAACAAATGTATGCGCAAGGATTTGCCTTATACGGTTTTTCCGAATTTTATCGGGCAACCGGTCGCCCAGAAGCGCTCGAAGCGGCAAAACATATTTTTTATCTGATCGAGGAACATGCGTATGATTCCCGATACGGAGGATATGTTGAAGCTTTGGATGAAAATTGGCAAGTCATTGACGATATGCGATTAAGCGCACGCGAAGACAATGCTCCCAAAACCATGAATACGCATTTACATATTTTAGAGCCTTATACCAATTTGCTTCGCGTATGGAAAGACCCGGTGTTGATTGAAGCGCAGACCCGATTGATTCATGTTTTTTGCAATCATATTGTTAATCCCCGAACCAAACACCTCCGACTCTTTTTCGATTGGGAATGGAACTCTCAAAACAATGATATTTCGTATGGTCACGATATTGAAGCGTCATGGTTGCTTTATGAAGCAGCCGAAGTGTTGGGAGATACCGGATTGATCGAAAAAGTAAAAAAATTGTCCGGCGAAATCATAAACGCTTCTTATGAAGGTCTTCAACCGGACGGAAGTATGATTTACGAAATAACGCACAACGGACATATTGATACCGATCGGCATTGGTGGGTTCAAGCGGAAACCATTGCGGGTTCATACCATGCTTGGTTGCGTTCCGGAGATAAAAAATATCTTGAAGTTGCCGAAAAATGTTGGAAATACGTGAAGCAATATTTGTCGGATAAAATAAACGGAGAATGGTTTTGGAGCGTTCATGCCGATGGAACGCAAAATCGCAAAGCCGACAAAGCTGGATTTTGGAAATGTCCGTATCATAACGGCAGAATGTGTATGGAAATTTTTTCATCTGAATAAAAATAATTTTAAGAAACTATTATTATGGGAAAAGTTTTGCTTGGCGGAATTGATATCGCAATCATAGCCGTTTATCTTTGTTTCCTTATTTTTATCGGGTTATATCTGAAAAACAGAGCTTCGAAAAACTTGGAAGCGTATCTTTTGGGAGGAAAATCGCTCCCGTGGTATATGCTTGGGATTTCCAATGCATCCGGAATGTTCGATATTTCCGGAACGGTTTGGTTGGTGGCGATTACCGTCCTTTACGGATTAAAAAGTATTTATATACCATGGGTTTGGCCGGTATTCAATCAGATTTTCCTGATGGTTTACTTATCGGCTTGGCTTCGTCGCTCCAACTGTTCGACAGGCGCCGAATGGATCGGTTTTCGATTCGGAAAAGACAAAGGCGCTACGGTTTCCCATGCCATCATCGTTGTTTTTGCCATTATCAACTGTTTGGGAATGTTAGCCTACGGATTTATCGGGCTGGGAAAATTCATTGAAATTTTTCTGCCTCTGAAAGTTGTATTTCCGTTTTTATCCGGAATACCCGATGCGTATGTTCCGCACATTTGGGGGATAACTTTCACTTTATTTGCCGTATTCTATGCTTTGATGGGGGGTATGATGTCCATCGTGTGGGCCGATGTGGCTCAATATGCGATTATGACCCTTGCCGCAATTACCATCGGCATTCTTGCCATGATACATTTAACGCCGGAAACATTCACCAATCTTCTGCCTGACGGATGGATGTCGGTCGGAGTCGGTAAAATGTTGGATATTCACTGGCAGGGAGCTTTAGCTGAGTTTAACGCAACGATTGATGCTTCGATTTACCAAATATTCAGTTTCTTTTTCGGAATGGTTCTTTTGAAAGGATTTCTTACTTCCATAGCTGGACCGGCTCCGACTTACGACATGCAAAAGATTCTCTCGACTAAAAATCCGAGGGAAGCCTCTTTGATGTCGGGCTTTGTGAGCGTGGTACTGATGCCCGTTCGTTATATGATGATTGCGGGAATCGCTGTACTCGGAATCATTCTTTTCAAAGAAATTATGCCCGAAATCCGGAATGCGCACGGAGTTTTGGATGCGGAATTAATTTTGCCTGCCGTCGTTAAGCATCCTTGGATTCCGGTCGGACTGACGGGAATTGTGGTAGCCGGACTTTTAGCCGCTTTCATGTCCACGTTTGCCGGAACTTTGAATGCAGCGCAAGCATACATTGTGAATGATATTTACATTAAATATTTTAACCCCAAAGCAAGTCCCAAACAGGCGGCGAATGCCAATTATCGTTTTGGACTTATAATTGTCGTTATCAGTATCTTTTTCGGGGTAATGGCTCAAAATGTAGATCAAATTTTGCAATGGGTAACCAACGCCTTATACGGAAGCTACATTGCCGCTAACATATTGAAATGGCATTGGTGGCGCTTCAACTCCAAAGGATTTGCTTGGGGAATGGCTGCCGGTTTGATACCCGCATTAATACTTCCTTTGGTTTTCGGTAATTCTTCGGTTATTGCCGCTTTGGGAACCGGTTTTTGGATATTGTTGAAAGATCCGCTGTATTATTTCCCGATTATATTCATTTGTTCCGTTGTCGGTTGCATTGCCGGAACTTATTCGGCGCCTCCCACGGAGTTAGAGACCTTGAAAAACTTCTACAAGAAAACCCGTCCGTGGGGATTTTGGAAACCCGTCAATGCTTTAGTGGAAGCAGAGGATCCTTCTTTCAAAAGAAATACGCATTTCGGACGAGATATGATCAATGTTGTGGTAGGTATCGTATGGCAAACCTGTTTGGTAGCGGCGCCGATTTATTTGGTCTGCAAAGAATTTACATACGCCGGTACTTGCTTGATGATTATTATCGTTGCATCATTAATGCTTTATACGAATTGGTATAAGAAATTGGAAAATTAAAGCTGGATTAATACAAGCGGCTGTGTCAAATCCCTTTTTGACACAGCCGCTTATTTTTTCAAGACAATGCGGCAATGGCCGAACCGATCAGATTCGGATCCGACATTTCATCAATGATCGTAACGCTGACTCCTTCGGGTAATAAAAGTTTCAGTTCTTTGGATACCAATTCTTTATAATAAGGTTTTTTATCTTTATCCTTACCCCAAAAGACGCTGCCGTCTGCGGCCAAGCAAATCTTTTTGATGGACGGATCTTGATTAACCGAAACTTGAACCAAGCCGGCCAGCGAAGCGGCGACAAGTTTGGCCGACCGATCGTAAATCCAACGGGCGACAGCCACTTGTTCTTCCGGGTTTTCTTTCGGATAATTGATCATTTGGGCCAAAGCTCCGCCGTCGAAGGTATAATCAATTTTTTCCTGCATGAAAACCGTTTTAAATATTTCTCCCAAATAGCCTCCGGAAACTGCTTTTTCAAAACGCTGCTGACCTTTATTGTTCGACAGGGCATCTACCAAACCGTCAACAATAGTCAAATAGGGAGGACAAAAATTACCCGACTCAAGATTAACCGGGATGGAGCCGTTATCTTCTTTCTTTAATTTCGGAATCTTGTCTAAACGCATTAAGCCGGCTGTATTGGTACCGGTTCCGACAATCAATCCCATGTATGAATCGTAGCCGGTTGCGCTCAATCCCGCAAAAAGGCAAGCGACTGTATCATTGATTACTTTGATGTCCGTAAAAGTGGTTTTAATATCTTTGTGATTGTTCAAGTAGGTCATTAACGATTCGCCCACGGGTTTATTGATCATATCCGGAATATCAATTCCTTTGGTCCAGCGAAGAAGGATGGCGTCTCCGTTCAATCGGGAAGCTGCCGGATAAGAGAAACAATAGCCGATCTTAGTCACCTCTTCATCCAAATGTTTAAGTTCTCCGATCCATCCGGCCATCTTCTCATGCAATTTATTGTGATTGAAGCCGACGGTCTCTTTTGCCGATAAAGGGTATTTTTTATTTTTCGACAGCGTTTCGATAATTGTTGCTTTCCCGTCTTTAAATTCGACGATAGCCGCTCTGAAATTGGTTCCTCCCCAATCCAATACCAATACTTTTCCGTCGGTAATTTCTTTTTTCGGTATGATGTGAGTAGGGATACACGAAATTTCCGTACCGTCTTTTTCGAGGCCTTCTTCAATTTTCTTTTGAAGATTATCGGCAATGCTTTTCAGCTCTTTTGTTGTTAATTCAAAAATATTGTTTCTCATGACTGATAAATTAGTTTAATAATAAATTTCGGTAAAGGTACTTATTTTTTGGAAACAAACGGATATTCCCGGCTGAAAACTTTTAATACAGGGATACAAAGTCTATCTTGATACTAACCTCTATTCTTTGCTTTACGATTTTATGTACGAAAGTAGTATTTATTTTTAATAAAAATCACTATCTTTGCAAAAGTAAAGGATTAAGATTATGAAACAGATGCGTAAACTACCGTTAGGAATACAATCTTTCACGGGAATTTTATTTTTTATTTTACCGATACTATTTTTTACGTCTTGTAAAACGGGGAAAACCGTTCAACGTCAGATGCAAGGCATACAATCCGAGCTTTTTTATGAACTCACTACGCCGGTTTATTCGGAAAACATTGATCATACCATTTATTTGAATCCCATTGAGGATTCGACGATTATTCCTTCTACCGTCGTTAAAAGAAAAGGCGGAAAAGTTATTCCGTTAATCGTTTATAATTTCTCGCAAGATGATTATGAAGTTACATTGGGCGATGCTTCGTTGACGCAACCTTATCACGATTTTCTGACGGACGCGCTGTTGGCGCAATGTAATCGAAGTTCCTGCTTCGATCTGATAGAAAGGGACGATACGGTTCTTCCGGATTCGGCGTTGATTCTGGAAGTGAAAGTCAACAAAAACAGCACTACCGTAAAAATGATAGACAAAGAAGCTTCCTATTTTATTCCGGGCTTTGATTTTATTTCGGGATATTCGAAGTGGGAGATAGAACAACCGGTCAGTTGGTTGGAAATTTCGGCTCGTTTGATGCGACAGGAAAATTGTTTGTGGGAAAAAACATACGCCATTACCAGAGACTTACCTTATAAACGGGAGGGAATTGAAAATCCCGTTCATGCTTATGAAGCTTGTATTGACCATATGGCGGAATGTTTATCTTATACTACGAAAGATATTGTAGAAAATATCAGTCTGAATTTACATCTGCTGATGTTGCGGGAACCCGCCGATTAGTTGCAGAAATACGGAAAAAAGAGTTTTAAACCGACGAAAAAAATTCAATTAAATAGTTGTACAAAAAAAAAATATTGTTTACCTTTGCACGCTCATTACGAAGCGAGCATTTAAAATTAGCTGTAAAATAAATAAAAGCAAGATAATAAGATGTCGAGAATCTGTCAAATAACCGGAAAAAAAGCAATGGTGGGCAATAATGTTTCGCATTCAAACCTCAGAACGAAGCGAAAATTTCATGTTAATTTGTTCACGAAAAAGTTCTATTGGGTAGAACAGGATTGTTGGATTAACTTGAACGTTTCCGCTCATGGTTTGCGTACCATTAATAAAATCGGATTAGATGCCGCAATTAAACAAGCGGCTGAAAAAGGGTATTTAAACTTAAAATAGTAGGAGGCATTACAAATGGCAAAAAAAGCAAAAGGAAACAGAATACAAGTAATATTGGAATGTACCGAACATAAAGAAAGCGGTATGCCCGGAACTTCCCGGTATATTACCACCAAGAACCGGAAGAATACTACCGCACGATTGGAACTTAAAAAATACAATCCGATTCTGAAACGAGTAACCGTTCATAAAGAAATTAAATAAATTCGATAAGTCATGGCAAAAAAAACCGTTGCGGGATACCGCGATAAATCAGAGGGACGCTCGTATTCGAAGGTGATAAAAATGATTAAATCACCGAAGACCGGAGCTTATATCTTTAAAGAAGAAATGGTCCCCAATGAAGCGGTTA
>WRFZ01000086.1 GCA_009778655.1 Candidatus Azobacteroides sp. | reverse complement strand
CGAATACAACCGGAAATAACGGAAAAGACGATGTATTTCTCTTGTTAGGCCCTCCCGGTTCGGGAAAAACTTCCATTGCTTTAAAACAAATGGTGGAGACTGAAATCCGAAAAAACAAAACCCATGTCTTGTTGTTAGCTTATACGAATCGAGCCGTTGATGAAATTTGTAAAGCGCTAACCGATATAAGCGCTTCCCTGCCTTTCATCCGAATCGGCAGCGAATTGAATTGCAGTCCGAAATTTCGCGGTTATTTATTGGAAAACTATTTGGAAAACTGTCAAAAACGGAGCGATGTTTCGGAAATCATCCGACGTTGCCGGATTTTTGTCGGAACGGTTGCTTCCGTATGGAACAAACCGGAACTTTTTCAATTGAAACATTTTGATTTAGCGATAATAGACGAAGCAACCCAATTGTTGGAACCGCACTTATCGGGTATTTTTTGCGTCAAAAACGAAACGGGAGAAAATGCCGTTGATCGCTTTGTTTTGATAGGCGATCATAAGCAATTACCGGCTGTTGTTCTTCAAAGCAAGGAAGAAAGCCGGGTAAACGATCCGCTTTTGAACGCTGCCGGGATAACCGATTTAAGCGCTTCGCTTTTTGAACGATTCTACCGCAAATACAGCCGGGAAGGTAATACGTCCGCTTGGGAAATGCTTTCCAAACAAGGGAGGATGCATCCCGTTCTATCGGCTTTCCCTTCCGAGCATTTCTACGAAGGACGCTTGGAGTCGGCCGGTTTACCCCATCAAACGGAAGAATGGCCGGATCGCAACCGAATACTTTTTTATCCGGTAGAGCCTGCGGATAATGAATTTTCGGAGAAAACCAATCGCAAAGAAGCCGATACGGTTACGGAAATCTGCAAAAAATTGTACGCGGAAAGTCGGGAGAAAGGCGAACCATTCGATTCGCAAACCATCGGAATCATTGCTCCTTTCCGTAATCACATTGCATTGATTCGAAAATTATTGCAAGAAACAGGCATTCCGAAATTGACTGAAATCACTGTTGATACGGTCGAGCGGTTTCAAGGAAGTCAACGCGATGTCATCATCTATTCGTTCTGTATAAAAACGGAAAAGCAACTGGAATTTTTACCCAATTGGTTGGAAGAAAACGGGAATTTGATTGATCGAAAACTCAATGTAGCGTTGACGCGAGCGAGAAAACAGTTGCACATCATCGGCAACGAAAAACTGTTGGAGAAAAATCCGGTTTACAAAAAATTGATCGAATACATTCGGGAACAAACGAAATAAAATAAAACTAACCTTGACAGTTGTTTTTCCGATAATCGGCAGCTTTTTGGCTTATTTCCTCGATACTCATATCTTCAAATAAATTTTCCTGCCATTGAGTATAATCAAAGGATTCTTTTTGTATCAAAATAATAAAACGCTCGGCCTCCACTAAACCGAGGTTCGCAACTAACAATTGCATTCCTTCATTTTTAATAAGTGTATCTGTTTTCATATTTCTAATATTTTAATAAAATCTATCGGATTAATTACGTTAATTTCGTCAAATGTTACTTTAAGTAATTTTTTATCTGTAGTTAAAAAGTAGTCGCATTTTGCTTCTATAGCACAAGCTATATGTAAAGCGTCTTTCTTTTTAATTCCTTTTTGCATGATTTTCTTTCCACAACTCACAATTGCCTCGGAAGCATCCACGTCCAATACAGCTGTTTTTTTCCATTTTGCAATCGTCAATCTGCGATTCTGATATGGATTAGCTGCATTTTCATAATCCAGAATGTATGACCATACCAATTCAAATGCTTTTTGTAAAATAGCCTGCTGTATAAACAATTTAGCTTTTGCTTCCAATTGGACGAGCAAATTTTTTTGGTCGTCATACGGACGATTAAAGCAACAATTATCCAAATATATACGATATTTCATTCGCTCGTGAATTATTATTACACAAAATTATATTTTTCTTTCAACCGGCCAAATACAACTTTCAGCCGGCCCGTCTATATTCGATCCAATGAAACTTCTTCGTCGTCTGATTTTTTCGAATCTTCTTTGACAAAGAGTACGCTCAGTTCATACAAACCGTACAGGGGGAAAAATACCAGCGACAGGGTGAACGGATCGCCGGTGGGCGTAATAACCGCCGCTACAATCACCAAAATAACAATGGCATGGCGACGAAATTTTCTGAAAAAAGATCGTTTCAAAATGCCGATTTGCGACAATAGCCACGCAATCAAAGGCATCTCAAAGACAAATCCCATGATTAAAATCAATGTCAGAAAAATATCCAAATAGGAATCCAAGGAAACTTGATTATGAATAATTTCGCTCAAAGTGTAGGTATAAAGAAAACGCAAAGTCATCGGAAAAATTAACATATAGCTGAAGAAACAGCCGATAAAAAACATGACCGAGCCTAACAAAAACACCCAACGTACATTTTTTTTCTCGTTTTCATACAAAGCCGGGCTGATAAACCGCCATACTTCAAACAAAATATACGGACAAATCAGAACCAACGCCACCCATCCGGAAGTACTCAAATGACGGAGAAAAGGAGCGGTCAATTCAAAATTGACCATATCCACATGAAAGTGATCATCGCAAAAATCGGGAAGAAACGAGAATTTATGACTCAGCGTACACAGGGTATGATAAAGGAAAAAATCGGATTTGGCGGGCGCCATAATGACGTTATCAAAGAACCACGGCATAATAGTAAAAGCGCCTATTGCAAAAACGACTAATGCAATAATAATCCGGAACAACATCCAACGAAGTTCCTCCAGATGATCCCAGAAAGACATTTCCTGAGCGCTCATTCCGCGATTCGGGAAAAATCAGATTTATTTCGGTTTGTTATCGGTAGAAGAATCATCTTTGATGTCATCTTCAATTTCTTTCAATCCGTCTTTAAATCCTTTAACGCCTTTGCCGATACCCTTCATTAATTCGGGAATTTTTCTTCCTCCAAAAAGTAAAAGAACCACAACCAAAATAATTATCCATTCCGCTCCTTGGGGCATAGACAAGAATAACAATATAGTCAATAAACTTTGCATAGTACTGATATTTATATGTATAACAAAAAATTCCGCACCGTTTTCCGGTATTCGGTCGGCAAATTTAATCAATATTCTTGAGAAAAAAGGGCTAAAAACAAAAATATATGTTGCTTTTTTATAATAAAGTCGGTATTTATTCCGGTATCAATGCTTTTACGTTATTTATTTATTTAATATTACCCGTGAAAATCAGCCCCTTTTGAAATGTTAATGATTACGTCGCATATTTAGAATCTTTCTATTTTGCAATTTTTCAAAACAAAACATCATAAAAAAATGTTAATTATTACATCACACACTTATGAATCTTTAACTAATTATAATTTAAAAAACAAAACGTATGGAAAAAAAATCTTTATCAAAGCTTCAAAGCTTTGATAGTAAACAAAGAAAAAAACCTTTTCTTTTGTTAAAAGTTTACCTGTCATTTTTTGTGTTTTACTCTTCTTCTGTTTATGCAGTCGGAAAAAATGACAATCATTTCAATCTTTTGGAGACACAACAATCTCCGGTCAAAATTTCGGGGAAAATTGTTGACGCTGCTGCGGGGGAAGCGTTAATCGGTGTAAGTATCCTTGAAAAAGGAACAAACATCGGAACCGCTTCCGACAGGGATGGAAATTTTACGTTGACGGTCAGTAAACCGGACGCTACTCTGGAAGTTTCGTATTTGGGCTATCATCCCGTTTCGTACAGTCTGAACGGACAAACGGAAGTCATTATTCGGATGTCGGAAAATGTCAAAATGATTGACGAAGTCGTTGTGGTAGGATACGGCGTTCAGAAAAAAATAAATCTGACCGGAGCCGTTGCTACAATTGACAGTAAAACGCTTACGAATCGTCCGATACAAAATGTGTCAACTGCGTTGCAGGGATTGATGTCGGGGGTTACCGTACAGTCGGGGCAAGGTCGTCCGGGACAAGACGGAGCTTCTATCCGTGTTCGCGGTTTGAGTACATTGAATACGGGTTATGCCGGCCCCTACATTTTGGTGGACGGAATAGAAACCGGTATGCTGAACTCGATTGATCCGAACGATATCGAGAGTATTTCCGTATTGAAAGATGCCGCTTCGGCTGCCATTTACGGCTCGAAAGCCGCCAACGGCGTTATCCTGATTACGACCAAACGCGGTAAGGCCGGCGACAAACCCACGATTACCTACAACGGCTACGTCGGTATTCAGAATCCTACGAATAAGATCGAACGATTGAGTTCCTACGATTATGCCCGCTTGTATAATAAGGCATTAACGGAAGACGATAAATCGGCGCGTTTTACAGACGATGACCTTCGGAAGTTCAAAGACGGTTCCGATCCTTACGGACATCCGAATACGAACTGGTATGATCTGGCATTCAAAAACGGCGTTCAACACCAGCATAATGTGAGTATGAGCGGAGGAACCGAGAAGATGAATTATATGGCTTCGTTCGGTTTTTTGAACCAAGAAGGTATTTTGCCTCATTCCAACCGGAGGCAATTCAACGGGCGTACCAATCTGGAAATGCAAGTTTCCGATCGAATGAATGTCCGGCTGAATATGGCATACGTTAAAAACGATTACAAAGACCCCACCAACAGCTATGTTCGCGGCGGTTCCGACCAGCTTATCCGTCAATTAAACATCATTGCCCCCTGGATTCCGAATCGCAATGAAGACGGAACTTACGGCACCGTTTCCGACGGTAACCCGATTGCATGGTTGGATCTCAACCAAACGGAAGATCGTTTCAATCAAAATTTTTCGGGATTATTGGCGGGCGATTATAAAATTATCGAAGGATTGAAAGCGACTCTGCAAGGATCCTATACGGGGAATATACAACATTACCGCCAATTTATGAAAGAAATTCAATATAATCCGTCCAAATATCACGGGCCGGCCTATTTGAATGAAAATTATTACTTGTGGTACCGATACAGTTTTGATGCAACGCTTAATTACGAAAAAAACTTCAGTCAACACGGAATTAAAGCGCTCGCCGGCTGGCATACGGAGAAGTACGACTACAACGAAAATACCATGTCCCGAAATACGTTTCCCAACAACGAACTGACGGATATGAATGCCGGAAGTTCCGCTACCCAAACCAATGGCGGCTATTCGAGAGCATTGGCGATGATTTCCGGATTCGGGCGAATCAATTACGATTATGCAGGTAAATATTTGTTGGAAGCAAATTTCCGGGCGGATGCTTCGTCGCGCTTTTCTCCCAAAAACCGCTGGGGATACTTTCCCTCTTTCTCGGCGGGATGGCGAATCAGTGAAGAAAATTTCATGAACGGAACCAAAAATTGGCTCGATAATCTGAAGATTCGCGGCTCATACGGATTGTTGGGCGATCAAAGCGCGGCCGGCGATTATTACCCTTGGATTAATACGTATAATCTCGGAGGGTCTTATCCGATGGGCGGAAAATTGGAAACCGGTTATTATCAAAAGGCGTTCAAAATAGAATCATTCTCGTGGGAAAAGTCCCGAACCTACGGAGCGGGCATAGACGCCGCCTTATTGAAAAGTATCAGCTTTACGGTTGATTTATACGATCGCCTGACTTCCGATATTATTATGGACGTACCTGTTCCGGCTGAATTTGGTCTTGATCCTTATAAGGCAAACGTCGGCAAAGTTTCCAATAAAGGAATTGAATTGACCGCAGGCTATAATAAACGTTGGGGCGATTTCAGCTTGTCGGCTACCGCTAATGTTTCATACAATAAGAATAAAATATTAGACTTGGGAGTCAATGCAAAAGGAGAAAAAGAAAAACGGTTGCCGGTCGGCTCGACAATGATCCGGGAGATAGGTCATAAAATTGACGCTTATTACATTTATAAAGCCGACGGAATATTCCGTTCGCAGAAAGAAATTGATGAATTTGTCGCCAAATACAATAGAGACAACGGGACAACGATGTTTACGAAACCGTTCAAACCGGGCGACATTCGGTATGTTGATACCAACGGCGACGGCAAAATCAATGCCGACGACCGCGTGATATGCAATTCTACGACCCCCGACTATATTTTCGGTATGAATCTGAATCTCGGTTACAAACAGTTTGACTTGTCGGCGATCTTGTCGGGCGTTGCCGGCGCCGGTCGTATCTTCAGTCAAGAAGCATTCGGTACGTTTCGCGGCGATAATTCTCACCCGTCCACCTATTGGTTGAAAGCTTGGACTCCCGAAAATCCGAAAGCGAAAGTTCCTCGAATTTGGAACGATGTGAGTTCCAATAGCGATCCGCAAAACGTTATGTCCACGTTTTGGCTTATTAATACCGGTTTCTTGCGGATGAAAAATCTGCAATTGGGATATTCCTTCCCGGAACCGATTCTCAAATCCGTTAACATATCAAGATTGCGCGTATTCTATTCGGTAGAAAACTTGTTTACCATTGATACAATGCCTATCAATTTGGATCCGGAAACGAACAGCGAACGCGCCTCTTCCTATCCTTTGGTGAAAACACATTCGCTTGGCGTAAGTTTAACTTTTTAATTCACATTTCGTATGAAAAAAACAATAAATTATTTATTATACATTGTTTGCGTGATGCTTTTAAGCTCGTGCGACGATTTTTTGAGTACTTATCCGAAAGACGCTTTGTCGCCGTCCACTACATGGAAGACCGAAGAGGATGCGCAAAAATTTCTGATCGGATGCTACAACGGTTGGCTTTGGGGTGAAGAATTTTTCTATCTCGATTGCGCTTCCGACATCGGTTTCAGTTTTCATACCCACGAAGGTTGGAGAGTTATAGGCGACGGAAGTCTGCAGCCGGGCAATCCGGGCAAGTCTTTCTATAACTTCAGTACGATTCGTCGCTGCGATAATTTCTTGGATAATATCAATAAAGTCGAATTTAAAGATGAAGCCGTCAAAAAAGACATGATTGCGCAAATAAGAATCATTCGCGCTTCGCAATATTTTAAAATGAACTGGTGGTACGGCGGAGTGCCTATTATCCCGTTATCCGGCAGCGCTTCCGAAGCGCAAGTGCCGCGCACCGACGAGGCCGATGTCAAAAAACAGGTCTATGACGAGATTGATGCCGCTTTGTCGGATATTAAAGACGCTCCCCAAGCCCGCGGATATGTCGCTAAAGGAACAGCATTGGCGCTCAAAATGCGTTCGGCGCTCTATTACGGGGATTATCAACGGTCGTTAGATGCGGCGAAAGCCATCGTTGCTTTGAATCAATATGAATTGGAAGGCGATTTTTCTCATCTGTTTTCGTTGGACGGAAGAAATTCCAAAGAAATAATCCTATCGGTTCAAAAACTCAAACCCAATGCTAACGAATGGTTTATTACCGTTCCCAACAATCTCGACGGCGGGTGGTCGTCTATGGTTCCCACTCAAAATCTGATTGATATGTATGAAATGGCAAACGGTTTAACAAAAGAAGAAGCCGGTTCGGGCTACGATCCGACACATCCTTTCAAGGGCAGGGATCCTCGCATGGCGGTAACGGTTTTGGTTCCGGGCATTAATTGGAATTCAAAGTGCTACAACAGTATTCTGAATACCTTAGACGTGAATTATCCGGACGGCAGTAAAAACGCTAATTACCCCGCGGCTGCCAACAACGCTTCAAAAACGGGATTAACATGGGCAAAATACCTGTTGCCTTTAGAACAATACGAAGGCGTGTTAGATCCGACGGAAACGCAATATATCGTTTATCGGTATGCCGAAGCGCTTCTTTCGCTGGCAGAAGCTTCCAATGAATTGAAAGGTCCCTCCGACGAAGTCTATGATGCGTTGAACAAAATCCGCAACCGGGTCAATATGCCCGATGTGGATCGCGCAAAATACGGAACAAAAGAAAAGCTCCGCGAACTGATTCGTCGCGAACGGACGATTGAATTGGCCGGCGAAGGTCATCGCCGCGCCGATATTCTGCGTTGGAAAGACGATTCCGGAAAGATGATTGCCGAAACCGTGCTGAACGGGCCGCTCAACCGGGCGACAGGAACGGTTCATTATGACGAACCGAACGAATTTATGCGCGCGGAAATTACCGGAGTCGAAAAGATTGAAGACCGGAAATTTGCCGTCCACAATCGCTATTTGCCTATTCCGCAAACCGATTTAGACAGAAATCCGCAACTCAAGCAAAATCCGGGGTATTGAAATTAGCGGCAGAGACGCGGCGTGCCGCGTCTCTGCATTTTTATGAAAAAAGAAAAGCATATAGGTGAAATTCCGATGAAATTACTTACCTTTACGCCGAAAATAGTTAGTTCTAATTGATTTAAATCTGAAATAATCCGGTTATGAAAGCATTTGTATTTCCCGGGCAAGGCGCACAATTTCCGGGGATGGGAAAAGAGTTATATGAAAATTCGTCGCTTGCCCGCGAACGGTTTGAAAAAGCGAACAAAATATTGGGTTTTCGCATTACGGATATTATGTTTGAGGGAAGCGATGAAGACCTTCGCCAAACAAAAGTGACCCAACCGGCTATTTTTCTGCATTCGGTTATTTTAGCCGAAACTTTAGGCGAACAATTTCAACCGGATATGGTTGCGGGACATTCGTTGGGTGAATTTTCCGCTTTGGTAACCGCCCGTTCACTTTCATTTGAAGACGGTTTGCAATTGGTATATCAGCGGGCTTCAGCCATGCAAAAAGCCGGAGAGATTAACCCGGGAACCATGGCTGCCATTCTCAATTTACCGGATGAAACCGTCGAGAAAATTTGCGCCGAAATCAACGAAATCGTCGTTCCGGCCAACTACAACTGTCCCGGCCAAATCGTCATTTCCGGTTCATTAAAAGGAGTTGATGCGGCTTGCGAACAACTGCTTGCCGCCGGAGCGAAGCGAGCATTGAAATTAAAAGTAGGCGGCGCTTTCCACTCGCCATTGATGGAACCGGCAAAAGAAGAATTAGAAAAAGCCATTGATTCCGTTTCATTTCAAACGCCGGATTTTCCCGTATATCAAAATGTCAGCACGCAGGGAGAAACAAACCCCGAAAGAATCAAAAACAATCTGATCGCTCAATTAACCGCTCCCGTTAAATGGACGCAATCGGTACAAAATATGATTGCCGCCGGAGCCGATGATTTTACGGAATCGGGTCCCGGCAACGTTTTACAAGGCTTAATTAAAAAAATTGATTCTACGGTACAAACACGGGGGATTTCGTAGTGTCACGGCATTAATAATATATCGCTTCCGTTTTATTGCAGTAAAGTCACGCAGTGACGACACTTTATTAACCGTAGATGCAATCTACGGAAATGAGCGATATGCACTATCACTCTGATGACGTGACAATAGTATTTGATAACAAATGCCGGTTTTTAATCGGCATAATGCAATCGCCGGTATCAAATCGCTTTATTAACACGATTAAGTATCCGCCGTCACTCGAACAAGCGGAGACAATAATTTAAATTTTCTTATGAATTAACAATAATTAACTATTAATTTTTGTTAATTTGTTATTTATGTACTAACTTTACGACCGATAAATATTTATCATTTTATATATTTTAAAATTTACCGAATATTAGCTCCTTACAATCAGACGGATGAAGAATTTATTTATTT
>WRFZ01000085.1 GCA_009778655.1 Candidatus Azobacteroides sp. | reverse complement strand
GGGATTCGAACCCTCGTCCAAACGAGGAACAAATTTGCTTTCTACATGCTTATTTTCACTTAATTTTTCGACTCAACATTTAGCTGAAACTACCCTTGTCGAGCTTATTCTTTTAATTTCATCCGAAGGCCAAGAACCTCCTTCGGACTATCTCCGATATTGCTGCACCGCCGTTTCGGATTGCTTCGAAGCCAGAGCTTCCGGGCGATGTCTCGTTCCGGTTCCTTGAACCGAAATAAAGCTTTAAATCTACTATCCTTCGATCAAGCAGCAAGAGCGTAGTTATTTTCGCCAGTTACTTGTTTATCATTCGAGATTAAAGTGCCGAACAACGACGCACTGCATGCTTACAAACCCCTTCTACCCGCTGTCAAAACCGGTCAGGCCCGTGAATTGCGTTGCAAAGATACAAAAATTTTAAAAAATTGCAAAGAAATTATTTAAAAATGATTTACACAAATGCATATCCGATAGTCATCATTTTACAGGTATCGGCAAGATGATAGCCGTTAAGGTTAATTGCACACTAAAAATAAAGATCAATTTCTTTTTGCGTTAAAAGTCCTGATTCTATCAGAGTAAAAGTTATATTACTCAAATCCTCATTGTCTATATTTCCAATGTATTGACATTTACCGCTATCAATCCAATTTCTTATATCTGTAAATTCATACTTTAATTGTGTATTACAAGAAACAAAAGAATCATACTTCAAAAAATCATATTTTACTCCTTTGATTGGAACTTGCAGATTTAATAATTCTTGTTTATTATAGATAAAATCAAGAATAGAAGAATTGATATAAACCGAACATAAACATAACTTATCATTTGATAAGCCGACGACAATAAAATATTTTTTGTGTTCGATACCGGCAAATTCACCGCAAAAAACATTGCCTTTTGCTAACGTACTTTTAAAAAGATTATTACTTCCCTCTTTACTTAAAAAATCCCCTACAGCCATTTTATAAGTTTGCGAGTATAGTTTGTTCTTTTACATATTCGATGTAATCATCATTTCCGCCGGCCTCACGGATTATATCGGCAAAATCAATCTCTCTATTTAAGCTTGTTGCTTTCCATGCATAATCATGAGATTTTTCTTTCACTTCATCCCATGACAAATTACCATAACGGCTTAACGTATCATCAACAATTTCTATATCTGTTTTAGATAACTCGCTTAACTCTGGTAATTTATTGGGTATAATCAAATCCCAATCAACAACCGAAAAATATTGGCCGAACCTGCCGTCGTCTTTGTAGAACCCGTCTCCTCTCACAGCCTTAAATATATCATAAAGATTCGAAGGTACAGGGCCGTCAGACATTGCAATATATTTATCTCCCGTAATAGTTCGTCCATATTTATTCAAATGTTCCCTGTCTGAAAAGTAAAGAATTTTAAAAATTTTATGAAAATCTTTCCTTTTCAACTTACTCACTATATACAAAACGGTATTGACCGTCTTTGTTTCATTGAATTTTATTTGTATGCTATTGAACATAGAAAGTTTATGAATATAGGTACAAAGATAATGATTTTAATTTTGAATTATATAATTTACTGATTATTTTTAAACTTTTTCTTTTCCCAAGTTGCTTCCTATTTTTACTTCAATTTTTTAAAGAAATAATCGTCAATAACGGTTTCCGTCTTGCATTTTAGCGTACTATTGTATATCTTTACGCTAAAATTGATACTATGTCTGTTTATCTGCAAGTTTCTTCCTTGACCAAATCGTACGGCGACCGACTGTTGTTCGTTGATATTTCTTTCGGAATCTCCGAAGGGCAACGCATCGGTTTGATTGCCAAAAACGGAACGGGAAAAACAACTCTGCTCAACATCATTGCCGGAACGGAAGATACCGATTCGGGAGAAGTTATTTTTCGTCGCAATTTGCGAATCGGTTATCTCGACCAGAATCCGAAAATTCCGGACGGTTTGTCGGTGTTGCAAGCTTGCCTTCATTCCGAAAATCCCGAACTCGAACTGAAAGCCAAACAAATTCTTTCACGACTGAAAATCAACGATTTTAATCGTAACGTAGATGAATTATCGGGCGGACAACTGAAGCGAATCGCATTGGCGAAAGCGTTGTTAGACGAACCGGATTTTCTGATGCTTGACGAACCGACCAATCACTTGGATTTGGAAATGATCGAATGGTTGGAGGATTACTTGATCCGCTCGCGAACAACGCTTTTGATGGTTACGCACGACCGGTATTTTTTAGATCGCGTGTGTTCCGAAATCATCGAGATAGACAACCGCCAAATGTATCAATACAAAGGAAATTACAGCTATTATTTGGAAAAACGGCAGGAACGCATGGAAGCTCAAAATTCGGAATTGGAGAGCGCCAACAATTTGTTTCGAAAAGAATTGGAATGGATGCGCCGACAGCCGCAAGCACGCGCTACCAAGGCCAAAGCCCGGATTGATGCGTTCTACGATCTGGAAAAAACGATACGCCAAAACCGTACCGATGGCGAGATGAAAATTTCCGCCCAACCGACTCATATCGGGAAGAAAATCTTTGAAGCGCGACATATTTCCAAGCGGTTCGGAGATATCACCATTACGGAAGATTTTAATTACGTATTTGCCCGTTACGAAAAACTGGGTATTGTCGGAAACAACGGAACGGGAAAAACCACTTTTATCCGGATGCTGATGGGAGAAATCACGCCGGATGCCGGTTCGTTCGACATCGGCGAAACGGTTCGCTTCGGTTATTATTCGCAATCCGGAATGCAATTCGACGAAGAGATGAAAGTCATTGACGCTATTCGCAATATCGCGGAGGTCATTGATTTGGGCAATGGAAACAAATTAACGGCTCCTCAATTTCTACGGCATTTTCTTTTTCCTCCGGATAAGCAGCAAGATTTTGTACACAAACTCAGCGGAGGGGAAAAACAACGTTTGTATCTTTGTACGGTATTGATTAAAAATCCCAATTTTTTGATTCTGGATGAACCGACCAATGATTTGGACATCATCACGTTGAATATTCTGGAAGAATATCTGGCGACATTTAAAGGTTGCGTGATCGTAGTTTCGCATGATCGGTATTTTATGGACAAGGTGGTTGATCATATATTGGTTTTCAAAGGACAAGGCGAGATCAAGGATTTTCCCGGAAACTACACGCAATACAGGGATTGGAACACCATACAAGCAGCGCGCAATCCGGAAAAAGAAACGATTAAGCCGGATAAGTCCGCAAATTCTTCTTCGGGCGCCGCACAACGTGCAACAGGGGTCGCAAAGTTATCGTTTAAAGAAAAGCGTGAACTGGAATTGCTGGAACAAGAGATTTCCGAATTGGAAGCCGAACAATCTCGTTTGGAAATCGAACTTTCAAGCGGAACCTTATCGTCCGATGATTTACAAACAAAATCCAAGCGAATTGCCCGGATTATCGAAGAATCGGATATGAAAACATTGCGATGGATCGAATTATCGGAAAAAGTATAATCAATTAAATGGAATAACATATGAAATCGTATCGAAAAGAATTGTGGTTCAACACACCGGCAAGGCGTGCATTTATCAACATCACGCCGGAAATCAACGCCTGTCTGGCGGAAAGCGGAATAAGGGAAGGCTTGGTATTGGTAAATGCCATGCACATTACGGCAAGCGTATTTATCAATGACGACGAAAGCGGCTTGCATCACGATATGGACGTATGGTTGGACCGGTTAGCGCCCGAAAAGCCGTATAACCAATACCGTCATAATACATTTGAAGACAACGCCGATGCACACTTGAAACGTTCCGTCATGGGACGGGAAACGGTGATTGCCGTTACCGACGGCAAATTGGATTTTGGTCCTTGGGAACAAGTTTTTTACGGAGAATTCGACGGGAAACGCAGGAAAAGAGTTTTAGTTAAAATCATTGGAGAATAAGATTAAGCATCATGGGTTATGATTATAAATATCCCCAAATTGTGCTTCTATAAAAATCACATGAAATATATCCTTTTCTCGAATGCCAAGAAATGGTCTTTTATCTCCATTGGCTCTAAATACTGTTAAATAACGCACTTCCGGGGTCATTATCGGCGGATAATTTTTCGGTTTTAGTTCATTTATGGAAATATTTTCAGTTCCGAAACTGTGTTTGTGGGATTTTCCGATTTCTCTCCACCCCAATTCAGCTAATTTTTGTAATCTAAATAAAAATTCACGAAAAAAATCAACATCTGCTGAATTTTTTATAGATGTATCCTGTAAATATTTAAAGCAAAATATCGGATAATTAATATCATCTATTTTACTTTTATTGATATTACTTTCTTTGGGAACATTCTTTATTTTTGGGGTAGATTTTTTCTTTCCCATTTATTTTAATTTCTTTATGAAGAAATTTTTCATCTTTTCATGATCAATTACACTTCCTTTAGCAATTGGAGTTTCTTTCCAAGGGGTTTCAGAATGTGTTAGATTCATCAATCCAACGGCAGAAAAATCGCCATAAATTTTGTAAACTTCATCGAACAAAGCCTCTTCTTTATGAGATAAAGTTATAACAGCTTCATCATGCTTAATTCCTTGATTATCAAAATCTTTATAGAAAGCATAAACAGATGGAACCACGGGGCCGTACATCCAAGCCTCAATTTCTTCATTAAACAATGGGGTTCCAAAATATGCGAGATGGAAACCCTGTTGATAATAAAGCAATTTTTGTAATTTCATATTAGAAATTAATTCCCCTGCATCAGAAGAAGACGCTTTTGCCAAAATCTTATTTGCGATATCTAATGCTTTATATGCCATGTTTACTGTTTTTACTCTATTATTAATAGAATGCAAATGTATATAATATCAATATAATATACAAATTATTCTTAAAATTTTATTCGGATTTTGATTAACAACTTTCAGCATTATTTTTTCAAAATCGGATATTTCTCTTTCATAGGTGTTATCCCTTTCTCCGGTTGCTTTGCTTATTTTGTGAATTTCCCATTTGCTGCTAATTTGTTTCCAACAACACGGAATTATCGCTTCCCTTTATTCCTTTGTTTTTGTTGTTCCTTCAGCATAGCTTGTTGTTTTCGTTGCGCTTCTTCCAAACGCGCCATAAATCCTCCTCCCGATTTCTTTTTGGGCGGATTCTTTTTATTGGCTTCCAATTTCGCCAATAAAGCCTCTTCATTCAAGAAATATCGGAAAAGAACGGTTTGAAGAATCGTGATTAAGGAAGAAACAAAATAATAATAATTCAAACCGGCCGGATAAGAATTTAAGAAAATCAACATGAAAACCGGCATGATATACATCATCATTTTCATCCCCGGCATTTGTTCCTGACCGGTACCGGTCTGGTCCATGCTGAATTTTGTATAAATAACATTGACAATCGTCATCAACAAACAAAAGATGCTGACGTGATTACCGAAATAAGGAGTTACCAACGGGACATACGTATCCCATTTAATTACGGCATCGTAAGTGGATAAATCGGGCGCCCAGAGAAAGCTTTGATGCCGCAGCTCGATAGCCGATGGAAAAAACATGAAAAGAGCCAGCAAGAAAGGCATTTGCAAAAGCATAGGCAAACAGCCGCTCATCGGATTAATGCCTACTTGACGATACAATTCCATCGTTTTTTGCTGTCGAGTCATCGCATTTTCCTGCCCCGGATATTTAGAAGTGATTGCTTCGATTTGCGGTTTCATCACCCGCATCTTGGCCGACGACATAAACGATTTGTAAACCAACGGGAATAAGCCCATTTTGATTATTAGGGTCAAAAACAAAATAGCCAAACCGACGCTGGATATCCAAGAATTCAGCCAGTCGAAAATCGGAATGATAATCCATTTGTTGATGTACCGAAAGAAAGTCCAACCCAGCGGCACTAATTTTTCCAACTGGAGATCTTGACCCGCAAATTTGGTTTTATCGTAACGCTTCAACAAATTATAATCATTGGGACCAAAATAGAAATTCAAATCAACGGACTTCTCCAATTTCGGATCAAAGTCCACACTCATGGTGGAAGTATATTGTTTTAAGTAAATATCATCCTGTAAATATTGGGATTCCAATTGACCGGAAGTAAAACCTTCGGATGCGATAAGCGCCGATGAAAAAAATTGATCTTTGTACCCGATCCATTTCAATTTATTGGTAATTGTTTTAGAATCGTTTTTGGTACTATTCATTTGTTCGACATCGTCAACGAAATATTTGTAAGTCAAACGCGTGTATTGCTCTTCATATTTTCGTCCCTGCTCCAATTGACGCATTTTCTGCGCCCAATTGATGTACAATGAATTGGTTCCGGGTTTGAGATAATCCTGCATATGATGAGGAACGATCGAAAAATCAACCATATAGTCGTCCGGATGCAAACGATACACAAAATCAATGCCGGCATCATCTCCCGCTTTTAAACGCAAGGTAGTTTCCAAGGGAGCGGTATTCACCGATTCAAAAAACAACTCGTCGGTATTGAAAACACGGTTGTTGTTCGTTTCTACGGTAAGTGAAAATTGGGCGTCATCGTCTTGAAACAAAAGTAAAGGGCTCCCCTTATAATCGGTGTAATTTTTTAATTGAGCCGACCGGATTTTTCCCCCTTTCGTTGTTATCTTTAAAATCATTAAGTCATTTTCGAGTGTAATCAAATCTTCGGTTCCTTGCATCGCTCCGGCAAAATCGCCGAATTTAGCGGCTATACGAGATTGAATAAGCGAATCGGATTCCGCCGGATTTTCGGTTTGTTGCCGGATAAGGGCCGCTTGTTGTTCATCTGTTTGCGATTGCATAAGGTTCGCTATCGAATCTTGATACCGTTTTTGCGCCTCTATTTGCTCTTGCGTCGGACGGTTCAAAAAAAAGAAACCGAACAATACCAGAATGATCAGAATAAAACCAATGATTGTATTTTTGTCCATAACTTATTTTGTAGCTGCTTCAATAAAACTCATAAATAAAGGATTCGGTTTCACAACGGTAGAATTGTATTCCGGATGATATTGAACGCCGAGATACCATTTTAATCCGGGTACTTCCAGCACTTCGACCAAACCGGTTTCCGGATTGATGCCGGTGAATTTCATACCATTTGCCTCCAATAGCGCTTTGTATTCATTATTAAATTCATAGCGATGCCGATGCCGTTCTCGAATCTGTTCGCTTTGGTAAGCCCGATACGCAATTGAATCTTTTTCAAGCCGGCAATCGTAAGCGCCCAAACGCATGGAACCGCCCATCAAGGTCAGATTTTTTTGTTCTTCCATTAAATCAATGACTTTATCGCCGGCGTCCGGATCCATTTCCGTCGAATTGGCTTGAGTCAATCCCAAAACGTTACGGGCGTACTCGATAACCATACATTGCATACCCAAACATATACCGAAAGCAGGTTTATCGTATTTGCGCGCATATTTCAGCGCAACGAATTTGCCCTCGATGCCTCTTTGTCCGAAACCCGGAGCGATTACTATTCCATCCATACCGTCCAAATACTCGTTCGCATTTTCTTCCGTCAGTTTTTCGGAATGAATGAGTCGTAAATCCAATTTCCGACGATGGTAAGTCGCCGCCTGCAACAACGATTCAATAATGGATTTATAAGCGTCCGGTAATTCCACGTATTTCCCGACCAAACCGATTTTAACCGTCTTCCGGGCAGTCTGCATGCTTTTGAGAAAATCTTTCCACTGCTTCAAATCCAATTTTTTTTCACCGGATATCCCCATTTTCTGAAATATGATTTTATCCATTTTTTGTTGCGCCAGCACAATCGGTACTTCGTAAATACTCGGAACATCATACGATTGAATCACTGCATTTTCGTCCACATTGCAAAACAGCGCCGTCTTGTGGCAAATATTTTCCGACAATTGTTTTTCGGTTCGAAGCACCAAAATCTGAGGTTGAATTCCCTGCTCCTGAAGCGTTTTGACGGAATGTTGCGTAGGTTTGGTTTTAACTTCCTTCGCTGCCGCAATATAAGGCACATAAGTAAGATGAACGCACAGACAGTTTTTACCCAATTCCCATCGCAATTGGCGAACGCTTTCTATATAAGGCAACGACTCAATATCGCCGACTGTTCCTCCGATTTCGGTAATAACAAAATCATATTCGCCGGTATTACCCAAAAGCATGATATTACGTTTGATTTCGTCGGTGATGTGCGGAACTACCTGCACGGTTTTCCCGAGAAAATCGCCTTTACGCTCCCGGTTAATCACATTCAGATAAATACGTCCGGTGGTGATATTATTCGCCTTCGTAGTGGGAATATTGAGAAATCGCTCATAATGTCCCAAATCCAAATCCGCTTCGTGTCCGTCAATAGTTACGTAACACTCTCCGTGTTCGTAAGGATTCAACGTACCCGGATCAATATTGATGTAAGGATCAAACTTTTGAATGGTTACCCGGTAACCTCTTGCTTGAAGCAGTTTGCCTAATGACGCCGATACAATTCCTTTACCCAAGGAAGAAACCACGCCGCCCGTCACAAAAATGTATCTTGTCTCCGCCACAGTAGTGATGTTTATTTTTAAGCTGACAAAGGTACAATAATATTTGAGAATTTGAAAATTGAAGGTTAAGAAAAGGGTCATTCGTAAAAAAATTACGTCAGATTTGCCTTTTTATTTAAAAATTTACTACCTTTGCAGACTAATTTTAAACAGAAATGAAAAATTTGAATTTATTAACTGGTTTATTGGTGGGAATTATTATGACAAGCGTCTTTCTGCTTGGAGGTTGCGACAAAAATAAAGGTCAAAAAGATCAAAGAAATCCGAGTAAATATAAAGTGGAAGTCGTCAGCCGAACAGATGCAACGGTCTATACATTATTCCCCGTGCAAATACAAAGTGAAAATGCACTCGAAATTTATCCACGAGCAACAGGCTATATTCAGAAAATTTATGTTCGGGAAGGAGATAATGTAAAGAAAGGAGACCCGATTCTGAAAATTAACGATGCCGATTATCTCCAAGCGGTTAATTCAACGAAAGCGGCATATGATAATGCTCAATTGGAAGTAACGAAGTTAAAGCCGCTTGTTGAAGAAGGAATTATCAGTCAGTTCCAGTTACAAACCGCAGAAAGCAATGTCCAAGCAGCGCAAGCGGCCTACGAAAATGCAAAAATTAATTTGGGTTATACGCTGATCACCAGCCCGGTTTCCGGAGTGATCGGACGAATCTCTTTGAAGGAAGGAAGTTTGCTTACCGCCGGAATTGCTACTCCGATCACAACGGTAGCTTCCAACGGCAATGTGTTTGCTTATTTTTCTTTTGATGAAAAGCTCCTGTTGCAATTTGCCAATGACAGCAGTCATACATCGCTGAAAGAACGGGTGGAAAAATTACCTCCCGCCGAATTGGCGTTGGCCGACGGAGAAATCTATGAACACAAGGGGATCATCGAATTGGGAAGCAGTTTGGTAGATCCGACCACAGGCTCGTTACAAATGAAAGGAGTATTCCCGAATCCGGATGCATTATTACGGTCGGGCAGTACAGGAACCATCCGAATCCCGAATTTTTATAAAAATATAATCATCGTTCCTCAAAAAG
>WRFZ01000084.1 GCA_009778655.1 Candidatus Azobacteroides sp. | reverse complement strand
CTATTTCCGTAATGGGCTTCATCCGTATGGAATGAGCTATTTCAATATCGTTCAACATAGGGTTATATATAATTTTAACAAATGCGGTTATCCGCTCGTAATTGATTGCAAAGATAATGGTTTTCTGTAAAAATACTACCCGCACAGGTTTATTTATAAAGTCATCTCGCCGATTTGACTGAAAACCAGCTGTCCTTTTTCATTCAGTCCTTGATACAATATTTCTATTTCATCTCCGACCGAACAATCTGAAAATAATTGCATGGAGTCAAATTGCGATTTATGCAATAATCCGACAAAAGAACCGCATCTCCAATCAAAATGATAACCTATGTCAATAAATATTCCGTATTTTGATTTTTCCGTAATGATCCCTTTGTAGTTTTTTCCGATTGTTAATTCCGGTTTCTTGAATTGAGGAATCCTTCCATCTATGATTATTGATAATATCGGGTCTTTTTTTATGCTGTAAACTCTGCAATAAAATATTTTACCGATTAATTTAGGAAAAATAGCCGTCCAATAATTGATATTGCTGTATTTCCACGGCATATGATAAAATGAAATAAAAGCGTATAATCCGGAAACTTTTACAACAAAACCTCTGTCTTTTATGTCGGCTATTTTAAAAGGCAGATTCTTATTTTTTACTCTTTGATTTTCTAAATTTTCAACGAGTTTATCAAGCCACTCTTTCTTATCCGGCTTGCCGAATTTTCTTTTTATAATATTTTTTAAATTGCTCCAAATCATCGGGTTATTCAGTATTTCGTAATTGTGTATCGTAGTAATAATTCAGCGAACGGCCTCATTATAATAATATAATCCTAAACGGGACAGTTTTTCTCTTGCTTTGTTTTCTATATCGGGGGTAATTTCATTTTTTATTAATCCAACCGTATATATAATAACAGCAATGTCATCCGTATATCCTACGGGAACCAGCATATCCGGTATTAAATCCGTCGGAAGGATAAGGTACCCCAAAGCGCCGCAAATTAGCGCTTTCTTTTTTATGCTGACACCCGGCGCTTTCAGTGTATAAAACAACAAAAGAATATAATAAATAATTCGTGTACTTGTTTTTGCTGCAACAGATTCTATTTTTTTCCAAAATTCGGATTCATTAAAATATCTTGAATACTTGTTCAAATTTTCGAGTATATTACTTAAACCTTTCATAATGAATGCTATATTAAATTACTTTCCCTTTGAATTACGGGAAAATGTATCACATCTTTTTGCAAATTTAATCAAAACAAATATGAATACCAAAAAATAAAAATTTAAGAAGCAAATGTATAATTGGCGCTTCGCCCGCCTGCTTTGTCTTGATTCAAAATACCTTTTTCAATTAAATCTTTAATATCGCGTAAAGCCGTATCGGTAGAGCATTTTGTAATTTTTGCCCACTTTGAAGAGGTAAGCTTTCCGGAGAAACCATCCAACATCTTGTTAATCATTAACCTCTGGCGGTTGTTAATTGTAATCTCGGTAATTTTCTTCCAAAATTCAGCCTTGCACAATACATTGTTAAGCGTTGTTTGCGTGTTAATCAGCGCGTTTTTTAGGCAATTAAGAAACCAATTCAGCCAAAACGTTATATCCGAATTGCCGCATTGCGCTTTCTCTAAAGCGGTATAATATTTTTTTCTCTCTTTTAAAATTTGGTTCGACATGCTGTAAAATCGTTGTGAGCTTTCATCGCTGCGAGCTAACAACATATCTGAAATCGCCCGTGCAATACGACCGTTTCCATCATCAAACGGATGAATGGTTACAAACCACAAATGTGCAACAGCAGATTTTATAACTAAATCAATGGATGATTTTTCATTTACCCAATTTATAAATTTATCCATTTCCGGCTTCACATTTTTTGCTTCAACCGCTTTATAATGTACTTTTTCTTTTCCCATTGCGCCCGAAACCACTTGTATTTCCCCTGTTCTATATTTACCGACTTCTATTTTATACATTCCGCTTCTGCCTGACGGAAAAAGAGCCGAATGCCAGCCGAAAAGTCGGTCTTCGCTTAAATCTTGCGTATAGTTTTGTGTTGCATCAAGCAACATTTCTACGACACCTTCTATGTTTTTATCAACAAAGGTTAATCCTCCTGTTTCCAAACCTAAACGTCTTGCAACAGAAGAGCGCACCTGCTTACGATTAAGTTTTTCTCCCTCTATTTCCGATGACTTCATAATATCAAGCGTCAATGTTTCGAGCATTGCTTCCGATTTCAATGAAAAACCCAAAGCGCTCATTGCTCCCGACAGTTTACCCTGCAAATTGCGAACTTCCCCAAGCGTTACAACAATTTTATTATAATCCCAAACAAAACCGGTCCAATTTTCGTGTTGATAGATATACTTTGCCATATCAAAATATTTTTGCGGTAAAGATACAAAATATTTTCCGCATTTTTTGCGGCGAATAATAAGGTTTTTCACCGCAATATTGATATTCTCGAAAAAAGTAAGACAAACCGATAAGGAAATTCTCATTGTCTCTGCTACCGGAAAAACTTCATCCAAAGATGTGGCAGCCGATTATAAAGCCGGCGTAAACAATTATATAAAAAAACCGTTCTTGCCGGAAGAGTTGAATGCGCATATCAAAACTTTACTGAATCTGAGAAACGAAACCAAAGTACGAATCAAAAAAATATGGTATCCGAATAACCAATGTCAGAGGCGTCGGTCTCATTTTGGACTTTGATTAAGCGATTAGACAAATTTTTATAATTTCTGAATTATTTTGATTGGAACTCAAGTAAAATTGAATATCTTTGTACCTTTAATTTTTTATTAACTAATCTTTCAATACATGAAACGAAGAGATTTTTTGCGTGCATCAGGTTTGGCTTTTGCCGGGACCTTGTTACTCCCGGAAGTTATGCGTGCCCAAATACACTCTCAAAAAGAAGATTTATCGAAAATGTTAGCCCATTTTAATGTAAGCGAAAATGATTTGCAAAAAGTGATGGCAGTCGCATTGGAAAAAGGCGGCGATTATGCTGATTTGTATTTTCAGCATTCGTTTTCCAATTCGCTGGTACTGCAAGACGGCGCCGTTAACCGAGCTTCTTCCAACATTGATTACGGAGTGGGTATTCGCGTAGTATCCGGCGATCAACAAGGGTATGCTTTTGTTGAGAACATCAATTTGGATGAAATGATTAATGCGGCGCGGGTAGCCTCCCGCATCGCCAACGGTTCGGCGAAAGTTCCTCCGATAAAAACCGATGAAAAAGTGTTTAAGAATTATTATCCTATTCTTAATTCATGGGAAGATCAATCCGTTCAAGGGAAAATACCCTATCTTCAAAAAATGAACGAACGGATATTTGCTTTGGATTCACGGGTGGTTAAAGTAACCGCAGCGGTTAGTGACGAAACCGCCTACATTCTCTATTACAATTCGGAAGGAACGCTTTGTCACGATGTTCGTCCGATGGTGATAATGTACGGTACTTGCGTTATGCAACAAGGCGACCGGATAGAAAACGGTTATGCCTCGCGAGCTGCCCGGAAAGATGTTTCTTTCTTAACGGATAATTTGATAGAAGATATTGCTCAAGAAGCCGTTAAAAAAACAGCTATCATGTTTGAATCCGTAAAGCCCAAGGGGGGCGAATTGCCGGTAGTATTGGGAGCCGGCGGATCGGGCATCTTGCTCCATGAAGCGATCGGACATGCTTTCGAAGCCGATTTTAACCGAAAAAATATTTCTATTTTTTCCGATAAATTAGGAAAAGTCGTTTGCGATAAAAATATCAACATACTGGATGACGGAACCGTAGAATACAATCGCGGCTCCATTAATTTTGATGATGAAGGCATTGGAGTACAAAAAACCTATATCGTAAAAGAAGGCGTATTGAATACTTATCTTCACGATCGTATCAGCGCTAAATTTTACGGCGTAGCTCCTACCGGAAACGGACGCAGGGAATCGTTCCGTTTCATGCCGATGCCCCGGATGCGAGTGACTTATATGGAAAACGGCAATTCCACGCAAGACGATATTATCGCGAGTGTGAAAAACGGTATTTTTGTGGATAACTTTACCAACGGGCAAGTTCAGATCGGAGCCGGTGATTTCACTTTCTATGTAAAAAACGGTTACCTGATCGAAAACGGCAAACTGACCCAACCGATAAAAGATATTAACATTATCGGTAACGGTCCGAAAGCATTGGCCGACATTACGATGGTTGCCGATAATTCGAAAATTGACGTAGGGGCATGGACCTGCGGTAAAAACGGACAATCTTGTCCGGTTTCGTTAGGATTACCATCCGTATTAGTAAAACAATTAACGGTAGGAGGCGTATAATCATGATATTACAAGAATATAAAGACTTAGCGCAATGGGCATTGAAATATGCCGTGGATAAAGGAAGTTCCGATGCGCGTATTTCCGTTTACAGCAGTACCGATAATTCATTCGAGTACCGCGATACCCAATTGGATGAGTTGCAACAATCTTCCGAAAACGGGATGTCTATTCAACTCTATGTGGATGGCCGATATGCTTCTTTTTCCACCAATCGGCTGGAAAAGACCGAATTGGAAAAATTTATTACCAATGGTATCGAGACGACCCGCTATTTAGCCAAAGACGAATTTCGTAAATTAGCCGACCCCGCTCGTATATACAAAGGAGACGGAAATGGATTGGATATTTACGATCCATCCATTGAAAAAGTTTCGGTTGACGATAAATTAGCGCTGATAAAAGACAGTGTCAATGAAGTGTA
This sequence comes from Candidatus Azobacteroides sp., assembly GCA_009778655.1. Lineage (GTDB taxonomy): Bacteria > Bacteroidota > Bacteroidia > Bacteroidales > Azobacteroidaceae > Azobacteroides. The sequence continues at coordinate 4,734 of WRFZ01000084.1, read as the reverse complement.
TAAAACGGATGAACGGCTGATTTCGGTTACTTCCGGCTATTCTGACGGGACAAGCCGTTCTTATACTGTTGCAAGCAATGGTTTTGAAGGGGAAACAGAGACCACTTATTTCAGCCTTTCTGCCGAAACTTCGATGAAAGGAGCAGGTGATGCCCGTCCGCAAGGATATTGGTACGATTCGGCTGTTTTCTGGGAAAACCTGCAAAAGAAAGATGTAGGTAAAACGGCATACCAACGAACGTTGCGTAAATTAGGACAAGAGAAAATCGAAACAGGGGTATATAAAATGCTTTTAGACAATGTGTCTTCCCCTCGTTTATTTTATCCTCTGCTATCCGCATTAAGCGGCGGCGCGATTCAGCAAAAATCGTCTTTCTTAATCAATAAATTGGGAGAAAAGATTGCTTCCGATAAATTAACCCTGATTGACGATCCGCATATCAAAAATGCGCAAGGCGCGCGGTGGTTCGATAACGAAGGCGTTGCTACGAAAAAGCGAAACGTGATTGAAAACGGTGTATTAAGTACTTATTTTATTGATACATACTACGGTGGAAAGTTGAATATGGAACCGACCATCCAATCGCCTTCCGTCCTCACCATGCAATCGGGAGAGAATAATTTTGACCAAATCGTAGCGAGCTTGGACAAAGGAATATGGGTAACCGGATTCAACGGAGGAAACAGCAATGAAACAACCGGCGATTTTTCATTCGGCGTCGAAGGCTTTTTGATTGAAAAAGGTGAAATCGTGAAGCCGCTGAATGAAATGAATATCACGGGTAATTTGCTTACGCTGTTACAAAATATCATTGAAATAGGGAACGATCCGCGAACGGTTTCTCCTTATCGGATTCCATCCATCCTGTTCGATGCGGTGAGTTTCAGCGGAAAATAAGGGTCAACCTTTTTTACAGGGGATGATCAAAGAAAAAATAATATTAGGCGTTGATCCGGGAACTGCAATAATGGGCTACGGATTGATTAAAATTATTGACAACAAACCTTTTCTGTTAGCCATGGGTATTCTGGAGCTGAATAAGTTAGACGATCATTATCTTCGTTTACGACGTATCTTTGAAAGAATATCGGGACTGATTGATGAGTTTTTACCCGATGAATTGGCAATCGAAGCGCCTTTTTACGGGAAAAACGTACAAAGTATGTTAAAATTGGGACGAGCGCAAGGTGTTGCCATGGCGGCGGCGCTTTCGCGCGATTTGCCGATTTATGAATATGCTCCGTTGAAAATAAAAATGGCGATCACCGGTAACGGCAGAGCCTCCAAAGAACAGGTAGCCGATCTGTTGCAGCGGTTTTTAAAAATTCCGCAAGAGAATATGCTTCCTCAACTGGATGCAACCGACGGATTGGCGGCGGCATTTTGCCACTTCCTTCAAAGCAATCGTCCGCACACGGAAGCGCCTTATGTCAGTTGGAAAGATTTTATAAATAAAAACGAGAAAAGAATAAAATCAAACAAATGAATACAAAAATTTTAGTAACCGGAGGCGCCGGATACATCGGCTCCCACACCACCGTAGAATTGCAAAATGCAGGCTACGAAGTTATCATTGCGGATAATCTTTCCAATTCGAGAATCGAAGTAATTGACGGAATCGAGCGAATTACCGGCATTCGTCCCGTATTCGAACAAATTGATTGTTCGGATGAACACATGGTACGCGAGGTACTTGATAAACATCGGGTCAAAGGAATTATTCATTTTGCAGCGAGTAAAGCGGTCGGGGAATCGGTTCAAAAACCGTTGATGTATTACCGTAATAACATTGATTCATTATTGAATTTTTTGGAAGTAATGCCTGTTTACGGAGTCAAAGGATTGGTATTTTCTTCGTCCTGCACGGTTTACGGGCAACCGGATGTCTTACCGGTTACCGAGCAATCGCCTATCCGACCGGCTACATCGCCCTACGGAAACACCAAACAGATTGACGAAGAAATTATTCGAGACGCCATTCACGCAGGTCATCCTTATAAAAGCATTATTTTGCGTTACTTCAATCCGATCGGAGCGCATCCTTCGGCTGAAATCGGAGAATTACCCATCGGGATTCCGCAAAATTTAGTTCCTTTTTTAACCCAAACTGCTGCCGGAATCCGAGATAAATTGGCTGTTTTCGGGAATGATTATAATACCCCCGACGGCTCTTGTATCCGCGATTACATCAATGTAGTGGATTTATCGAGGGCACACGTGGTTGCCATGAATCGTATCATAAACTCTCAATCCGAACCGATCGAGTATTATAACTTGGGAACCGGCAAAGGCTTATCGGTATTGCAATTGATTTCGCTTTTTGAAAAAGCCACCGGCGTAAAAGTTCCCTATACGATTGTCGGTCGAAGAGAAGGCGATATCGAACAAATTTGGGCCGATCCGAGTCATGCCAATAAGGTTCTGGGTTGGAAAGCCGTTGAAACGATTGAAGATACATTACGCTCGGCTTGGCGTTGGCAACAAAAATTGAAATAAAATTCATTCTGTTCCGGTTTAGCAATATGTACGCAGGCAAATTTTTTAATGAGCGGGCGAAGATTGTCGCATTCCTTTTGATACTGGCTTCATTGCTCTGTTTGATTATCTATGAACTTCGTTATTTCTCAAGTTCAGTGCTGGGAGGATTTACTTTGTATGTACTCTTGCGAAAACCTTATAAGAAATTGCTGGAGAAAAAATGGCCCGAATCGTTAGCTATTATCACTCTGCTTGCTTTGACTTTCGTGGTTATTTTTATTATCGGTGGAGGAATTACGGGCGTAGTCTATGCCAAAATAATAGACTTTGATTCGCAACTGGTTTTAGACAACATCCGACTTGTTCATGATACGATTATTCAAAAATGGGAATATAATATTTTCCCGGATGATGCTGTTGAAAAAGGAGTCCAATGGCTGGGAAGCGCTTTACCCGGCTTGCTTTCCGCTACCGGAAATGTGATTGCGAATATGGTACTAATGGTTTTTGTCCTGTACTTTCTGTTACGGGAAAGTGAAAAATTCGAACGAGGTATAGACAATTTCCTTCCGATTTCAAAAGAGAATATTCGGCTTTTGAAAATAGAAACCAAAAACATGATTATCAGTAATGCTATCGGAGTGCCTTTGATTATGATGCTGCAAGGTTCGTTATCCGCTTTAGCGTACTGGTTCACCGGCGCCGGCGATCCGATTATCTGGGGATTATTGACCGGGTTTGCTGGTCTGATTCCTGCGGTGGGTACGGGTATTATCTGGTTGCCTTTGTCGCTTAACCTGTTAATCGGAGGAAATATCTGGCAGGGAATTCTACTTTTTGCGTGGGGATGCTGTGTTATTTCGCTTATTGACAACGGATTTCGAATGGTATTTCTAAAAAAATACGCTAATATTCATCCTTTAATACCGCTTTTCGGAGTTATTTTAGGCATTAATTTGTTTGGCTTTTGGGGAATTATTTTCGGCCCTTTGGTCATATCCGGATTCCTGTTATTAATAAAAATTTTTCACAACGAATTTCTGACTTCTTGAACTTTTTTCCTCGCTTGCTTCGCTTGCATTTTCTTTGCACGCAGATGAGACGTGAAATTTACAGAAAATTTAAGTGAGGCAATAACGCCAATATATTCTCTCCCAAAACAGCATCAGCAATCTTATCATCGTTCGACAATTTCCTTACGGCATCAAGCGCCAATTGTAAATCTCCATAAGGCATATCAACGCCAAAAATACACTTAGAGGGCAACGCATGGATTGCCATTTTCAATACCAGCGTTGAAAAATAAGCGGAAATATCTAAATACAAATTGGGCGTTTTCTTAACCAATTCAATTGTTTCAAGCCAATTGCTTCCACCTAAATGACCTATGATAACCGGCACGGAAGGAAAATCTTCGGCACATTGAGCAATTTCTTTTATATCTTGCAATGTCAACGGATTAAATGCATGAATCCACAAAGGAAGATTTCCATAGTTAGTAGAAGCTTTAAATACAGGTTTGAGTAATTTTATGGAACCGGATGGTAAAGTAAATTCGCCTAAACCTACAAATCCATTCTCAATAACTTCTTTTTCAATGTATTCATTCACTACATTTTCTGTATTTAATGTAAGTGGAACAGTTCCGAAACCGATAAATCTTGTCGGGTATAAATCAATGGTTTCCTTTTGTTCTTTTATGGCGGCAAGTCTTGCTGCAACAGCTGTGTTTGCTTGCCCTCCGATTATTTCATTCAAACGTTGCATTTCTTTCCGGAATCCGGAAAGATCAGTAGTCCTTTCCGGATGCACCATAGTCGAAAATAGTACTGTTTTTTCCACCCCTGCTTCGTCCATAAGCTCAATATGTTTTTGAGCAGGTAAAATAACATGAGAATGTCCGTCAATAATCATAATAAAATATTGGTAAATACATACCTTGACAACCAACAATGCACCACATTATATTAACACATTACATACTACGGCTTTTCAAGCGATAATCCATCGGCTGAGCCGGCGTTTGTCCGAATCAAACGTTGCGCCGACCTTCACGATTTTTCGCCCGTCGGCGGTATAAGGAATCGAATAACCTTTATCGTCAATTTGTTTCAAAGCGTCTTCTGCCGTTCCGTGTGCATCCGTCTTAAACTCGAATACAAAAATTGTATCCGAAGTTTTTACCACCGCGTCGGCACGACCCTCGGATGTTTTCACTTCCGTTTGCACAAATTGCCCCATCAACGTGAAAAGCA
>WRFZ01000083.1 GCA_009778655.1 Candidatus Azobacteroides sp. | reverse complement strand
CTTTTTCGTTATATAAACGAGATTTACCAAATTCCGGCGAAGATTGTTGTTCGTCGGTTTCAATATAATACGTTTTTCCCTCAATTAATTTAGGGCTGTAAACAGGCAATTGCTGTAAAAATAGCGAATCCTGTTTGCTTTGAGCCCAAACGGCTAATATTCCTACAAATAGGAATAAAAACAATGTAAAAAAGCGTTTGTTCATATACTTAATTTTTATTGCTGTTGTTTCTTAAAATACATCTCGGCTCTATATCATAAGGAATTGACAGTTCAGTTTCTTTGGATGTTTTAATATCATAAAGAGTAATAGCGTTTTTAGCCGTGTCAAGAATGGCGACTCGTTCTTTTTGGTCGGTAGCATAGATTGATTTTTCGGAAATTACAAAAGTCTTTTTTTCTTTAATTTTATTATTACCGTATGTATTCAGAGAAATTGTTTCTTTGTCTTTCAATAACAAGAAATAGTTTTCTTCTGTCAATCCATCTTTGCAAGATGTAAGAATGAAACAAATCGCGAATATCGTTATTATTGATGTTCTCATTGTTTTTGTTGTTTTATCATAATTGGCGGTTTGTGTATATGTTGTCATGGTGCAACCTGTCATTAAAAATAAGTATAAAAATTGAATAAGCCCCCATTTTTTAGGATATTCAGCAAAGTTTGCTTTCATATTTTCGTGAATCTCTTTTTATTAGAATTGGCGTAAACAGGTATATTATTACCTTTATTTTTTAAGTTTGTTTATTTCTTTATAATGTTTTTAATCGAGTAAATCGGCTTTACTTACTTCCTGTTCCGACACAACACTTCCGTCCGTTTTTTTGAAGATGAGTTTAAGCGTTGCACCTCTCTTTCCCACAAGTTCCATACTTGTCGGATTGTTTTTTGTCGTCTTGATCATGGCTTGTTTTAACCCCGAAACAGATGTTTCGTTAATCTCTTCCGGTAATTCCAAAACATATACCATCGTCATTCCATCCGCATAACAGTCAATCAGCTTAATTCCGGTTTCTTTGTCAATTATTGGCAATAGTTTTTTTACACTTTCGCTTGTTATTTTTATAAAAGCTATTGTTTCATCCTTATCACCTTCTTTGCCTAATTTTGTTTTCTCGGTATTTTTGAGATCTTCAGGAGTAATGGTAACCTCCATCGTTTCGCTATCTCGTGTGGTAATTGACAAAATAAGGGAAGCTCCCATATCTTTTAATGCCTTAAAATCATCATTTGTTTCTGCCATAGAGGCAAAAATCATTTTAAAAGCATTACTTAACAGAGATTGGACTTCTTCATCCAATCCGGTTGTACCGTTAACTTGTAAATTCACTTTTAGCTCCTTTTCCGACAACGCTTCAACCGAAATAATTTTTTCTGTTCCACCGATTAACGCAATAGGGCATTGCTTGTTTATATCTTTTGCAATTCCATCAATCTTGCGTTGGGTACTCGTACAATTACTGATTGTCAAAATACAAATCAATGCTATGAAACATAAAACCGATATTTTTCTCATTCGCTTAAAATTAATTATAGTTTCTAATTACTTCAATTTCAAATCATTCAAAATACCCTGCGCCGTTGTAATATTATTGCTGCAATAATTAAAAGGGTTATTGTCATATCTATTTAATTATAAATTTATTACAAATAAAAGACGTATATAAATATTCACAAATATACACTAAATTTCATATATCTTTCATTCAAACAAAAAAATTATTTGCATCACATCAAAATAAGTGATTTAAATAAGTGATTTATAAGAAATCGGAGAAAAGGAATCAAATTAATTTTTCTTTCAAAAATCGCCCTGTATAAGATTCGGCACAACTTGCAACCTGTTCGGGCGTACCGGTGCAGACTACGTATCCGCCTTTTTCTCCGCCTTCGGGGCCTAAATCAATGATGTGGTCGGCGCATTTGATTACGTCTAAGTTGTGTTCGATAATGACAAGGGTGTGTCCGCGTTCAATCAAAGCGTCGAATGCTTTCAGCAGCGTTTTAATGTCGTGGAAATGCAGACCGGTGGTTGGTTCGTCGAAAATGAAGAGGGTAGGTTGCGCTTTTTCTTCTCCCAAATGGTAGGCCAATTTCACCCGTTGATTTTCGCCTCCCGATAAGGTAAAGGAGCTTTGCCCTAATTTCACATATCCTAATCCGACTTCTTTGAGGCAATTTAATTTTTTGACAATCTTTTTTTCTTGACTTCCTCCGGCTTCGTTGAAAAAGGCGATGGCTTCTTCGATAGTCATTTCCAAAACATCGTAAATGGATTTGCCCCGATATTCGACATCCAGCACTTCTTGTTTGAACCGTTTTCCGTGACAGGATTCACATTCCAACACCACGTCTGCCATAAACTGCATTTCGACGGTTATAAATCCTTCCCCTTTACATTCTTCGCACCGACCGCCTTCTACGTTGAAAGAAAAGTAGGCCGGCGTAAACCGCATCTGTTTGGAAAGCGGCTGTTCGGAAAACAATTTTCGGATTTCATCGTAGGCTTTAATATAGGTTACCGGATTCGAGCGAGTCGAGCGGCCGATCGGATTTTGATCAACAAATTCAACTGTACTGATCAGATCTAAATCCCCCCCTATATCTTTCAATTGAACGGATAAATCTTTGTTGTTTTCATAATGGCGTTTCAAGGCTTGATAAAATACTTCCCGGACTAACGAGGATTTACCCGAACCGCTGACTCCGGTGACGACCGTCATCACATTTAACGGAAATCGGACGTCAATGGATTTCAAGTTATTCTCGCAAGCGCCTTTGATTTCAATGTAGTTATTCCATTTACGACGATGATCGGGAACCGGGATTTGTTCTTCACCGGTCAGGTAGCGCACCGTATAGCTTTTTTCTTTTTTCTCCTGTAACGCTTGGCTTAATTCGCCTTGATAGACGACTTCACCGCCCCACTGTCCCGCTTCGGGACCGATGTCAATGATGTAATCCGCAGCACGGATAATTTCTTCATCGTGTTCCACGACCACAACGGTGTTTCCCAATGCTTGCAATTGACGTAATACTTGAATCAGTAAAGCGGTATCTTTCGAATGTAAGCCAATGCTCGGTTCATCCAGAATATAAAGCGAACCCACCAAACTGCTTCCGAGAGAAGTCGCCAAGTTAATCCGTTGACTTTCCCCGCCCGAAAGCGTTGATGACAAGCGATTGAGAGTTAAATATCCCAAGCCGACATCGTTGAGAAATTGAAGACGAGCGTTGATTTCCGGCAAAAGACGTTTGGCTACGGCGGCATCGTGTTCGTCTAACGATAAGCGGTTAAAAAAATCCAAAAGTTTATTTATCGGTAAATTAACCAAAGCGGAAATGGTTTCTCCGCCGACTTTCACATACAATGCCTGCGGTTTCAACCGACTGCCTTTACAAACCGGACAAACGGTTTTACCCCGGTAACGAGCTTGTAAAACCCGGTATTGAATTTTGTATAAATTGTCCTCTACATATTTGAAAAAATCGTCAATTCCTTTCAAAGCGCCTTTTCCATGCCAAAGTAAATCTTTTTCTTCTTCCGATAGTTGGTAATACGGACGATGTATGGGAAATTTATACCGTGAGGCGTTTTGAATAAAATCATGTTTCCATTCGCTCATTTTTTCGCCTTTCCAGCAGACTACCGCATCTTCGTAAACCGACAACGATTGATTGGGTATTACCAAGTTTTCATCAATTCCGATGATTTTTCCGAAACCTTCGCATTTCGGGCAAGCTCCCGCCGGACTGTTGAAGTTAAACATCAAATCGGAAGATTCTTCAAATTCGATGCCGTCGGCTTCAAACCGCCGCGAAAATTCTTTGGAAACGACGCCGGTATCCGTATAAAACCGGAGAACGGCGTATCCGTTGCCTTCAAAAAAAGCCGTTTCGACCGAATCGGACAGACGGGAAACGGTGAGCGGGTCGTTGGAAACAGTCAATCGGTCAATCAAAAGGAAAAGTTCGGATTCGCCTCCCGAAGGATTAATCAACTCCGATAAGGCTTCATCTTTCAAAATTTCATTGATACGATAAATGGTACCGTTGATTTCCACACGGGAAAAACCTTCCTTCAAAAAAATCTCCAACTGCTCTTTCAAACTGCGGTCATAACGAGTCTTGAATTTAGTCAGCAGCGAGAATTTAGTTCCTTCGGGATAGTTTAACATTTCATCAACGACATCGCTGACGCTATGCTTTTTGACTTCTTCGCCGGAAACAGGAGAAATCGTTTTGCCGACGCGGGCAAAAAGCATTCGTAAATAATCGTATATCTCGGTAGAGGTTCCCACCGTCGAACGCGGATTGCGCGTATTCACTTTTTGTTCGATGGCAATAGCGGGCGGAATCCCTTTGATGTAATCGGTTTCGGGTTTACTCATACGTCCCAGAAACTGTCGTGCATAGGAAGAGAGACTCTCCACATAACGCCTTTGTCCTTCGGCGTATAACGTATCGAAGGCTAAGGAAGATTTTCCGGAGCCGGATAAACCGGTGATTACGATGAATTTATTGCGCGGAATTTCTACGTCAATGTTTTTGAGGTTATTAACCCTCGCTCCTTTGATAATGATATGGGGTTCTAATGCCATTCTTGAATCAAATAAGCTGCAAAGGTACGAAAATGTTCATAAACATCTTCAATTGCTGATAACGTAGGTTGTTCCCGGAATGGTTTCAAATTCGAGGATATTATCATCTGCAATCACAGGCAGAACCGCTCCTCCGCCTTGTTGTGTAACGATATAATTCCCGATTCCTTCGTATTTGATTTTACATGTATTTCCCGACCGGGAAATAATTTCCACCGAACGAAGCGTTTTATCTGCCCAAACGGCCGACAATTCGAAATTACCGCGCGCCTTAATGCCTTTGAAATTGCCGGCGCTCCATTTATCGGGAAGAGCCGGAAGCAGTTCAATGTAATCGCCTTGGCTTTGTACCAGCATTTCGGTCATTCCGGCAGTTGCTCCGAAATTGCCGTCAATTTGGAAAGGCGGATGGGTATCGAATAAATTGGTCAAAGTAGATTCTTTCAACAATTCTTCAAGTAATTTATGAGAATGATTTCCGTCGTGCAAACGCGCCCAAAAATTGATTTTCCAAGCTTTGCTCCAACCGGTTCCGCCATCTCCGCGAGTATTCAACGTGACTTTCATTGCTTCGGCATACAAGTTTTCTTGCGGACTCCTTCCGGTAACAATTTGCGACCCCGGATGCAACCAAAACAAATGATTGGCATGACGATGGCCGCCATCGCCCGTAATATCCAATTGAAGTTCGTCTTTCCACTCCATGAACTGCCCGGCCAAACCGATTCGAGGACCGGCCAAGCGACTTTTGGCGGTAATAATTTCATTGATTTCCGGTATATTCTTGTTCAATATTCCTGCTGCTTTTATTACCATATCAAACAGTTCGGTAATAATCGCTTGGTCGCAGGAAGCGCCCAAAGAATACGGTCCGTGTTCGGGCGAATAGGAAGGATTAGCCACCAAAGTACCGTCGCGCGAATCACGCCAAAGATTGTCCACCCAAAAAAGCGCAGCATCTAACAGGATCGGAAAATATTCTTCCAAAAAAGCTTTATCTTGATTGAAATTATAGTATTCCCAAATATCCTGACACATCCAACCGGCGGCAGCCGGGAAATAAAAACCATAGTACCAAGTACCCGGCCCCGTATTGCCCCAGATATTATTTTCGTGATGAATGACCCAGCCTCTTACCGGACTTCCGTCGGGTTTACAATAATAGTAAGACGCGGTATATCGTCCTCTGGGAACAAGACTTTTGACGTATTCGATTACCGGCCAATGGCACTCGGCCAGATTGGTTTGTTCGGCCAACCAATAGTTCATCTGCACATTGATGTTGGTATGATAATCGGCCGACCAAGGCGGCGCAAGTCCTTCCGCCCAGATTCCCTGTAAATTGGCCGGTAAGCCGTTCTTGCGGGAAGACGAAATCAACAAATATCTTCCATATTGAAAATAAAGTTGCTCCAAGTACAGATTTTCGACGGCGCTGTTGGTATTGTTCTTATAACCGGCCAATAATTGATCCGTTGTTTTACCGCCGGTATTGGCAGCATCGGCCAACGAAAGCGACATTCTGTTGAACAACGATTGATAATCATTGATATGCGTTTCCAGTAAATCCGTAAAACTCCTGTCTTCGATGCCGGCAATCGTGTTTTTAACTTTGGCTAAAGGATCTTTGTCGGAAAAATAATTGAAACTATCGTCTGTGCATTGTTGGTAATTGGTCGCAACCGATGATAATATAAGTATTTCATCGGCATTTTTAACCGTTATTTTTTTATCGTCTGTTTGAATAGTTCCTCCGGTCGCTTTCACTTTGATTTGTTGTGCGAATTTCAATCCGACATCTCTTTGGTCTGCCGGTTTCCCTGTCATTGTAATCACTCCGTCGTTCGCCGAAATGTTTACCGCCGATTGGGAAGTAGTAATATAGATTGTTCGTGAAAGACTTCCGGGACGGTTAGCCGCCAGACGGATTATCAAGGCATTATCGGGATGACTGACAAAATATTCCCGTGTATAATTCACGCCTTCTTGGGTATAACTTACTTTAGCTACTGCATGATCAATATCCAGTTCTCGATAATAGTTCGTATAAGCCGGCGTATCATCGGAAAGGCAAGCGATATTGATATTACCCAACGACTGATAAGAGCCGAAATCGGTTTTGTCGCCCATCAAAGCATTGATATAACTTCGCAGTGTGCTATCTTCCGTAGAATAATCGGCCGCTACCACCTTTCCGCTTGCATCTGTATAAGCCGCTTGTTGATCGGTAAATTTAGTCATTTTATCTTGTAAGCCGATTCGCAGGTTTTGCAGATTTTGTTTGACTTCTTCCGGCGTTCGAGCGTGACCTCCGTTGTAATTCGGATTCTTTCCCGGTCCGCCCGACCAAAGCGAATGTTCGTTTATTTGGATACTATCAATCGCCACTCCTCCGAAGACCATTGCTCCGATATTCCCGTTACCGAGCGGTAGGGCTTCATTTTCCCACTTCTCAGCCGGGAAATCATATTGCAGTTTCAATGCCGGAGCATTTTGCGCATTCCCGGAAAAACTTAAAAAAAGGATACTCAAGGCTAATAATAACTGTTTTTTCATACGTAATAAAAATATTTAAGAGGCGTACTTATACGATTAATTCGGTAAATATACAAAATTTATTTTAAAATACGATTAATTTACGCTTAATTTTCAAATCGGATATACCAATACCTCCTCAATAGGTTTATTGACGGAAAGAATTTTCTTTTTTTACCGGATTATTCGAAAATGTTCCTAAAGCGGTTGAATATTTTTTCTTTGATAGATTGAGTCGGCTGAAAATTCGACGATTTTTCCCATTGCGTCAATTCCTCTTTTTGTTCTTTGGTCAACGATTCGGGAACATAAACAGCGATATTAATCAGTAAATCACCCATTCCGTAAGAATTAAGCGAAGGCAAGCCTTTGCTTTTTAACCGCAATACTTTGCCCGGCTGGGTTCCCGGTTCTATCTTGATTTTTGCTTTCCCTTCAAGCGTGGGAATTTCGATTGTTCCGCCCAATGCGGCCGTCGGGAAACTCAGCAATAAATTGTATATAATATCATTTTGGTCGCGAATCAGTTCGGGATGCGGCTCTTCTTCAATAACCACCAACAAATCTCCGTTGATTCCTCCGCGACGGGCGGCATTTCCTTTTCCGCTGATCGAAAGTTGCATTCCTTCGGCTACGCCCGGCGGAATGTTCAGATTAATTACTTCGTCGTCTTGAAAGATTCCTTCACCGTTGCAATGCGGACATTTTTTAGTGATTGATTTTCCTTCGCCTCCGCAAGAACCGCAAACCGTGGTGGTTTGCATCTGTCCAAGTATGGTGTTCATGGTTCGTGTAACGTATCCGGTGCCTCTGCATGTACTGCATGTGGAATAGGATTTGGCGTCTTCCGCGCCGGTTCCGTGGCAATGCGTACAAGTTACATATTTCTTGACTTTGATTTTCTTTTCTACGCCGGTTGCGACCTCTTTTAACGTAAGTTTTACTTTCACGCGCAAATCTGTTCCCCGATTGACGCGCTGCTGAGAACTTCTTCCGCTTCCGAAACCGCCGAAACCGAAATGACCGCCGAAAATATCGCCGAATTGCGAGAAAATATCATCCATTGACATTCCGCCGCCGTAACCGCCGCTTGCTTGTCCGCTCATTCCGGCATGTCCGAATTGGTCGTATCTTCTCCGCTTATCTTCGTTGCCTAAAACTTCATAGGCTTCAGCCGCTTCTTTAAATTTTTCTTCGGCCGTTTTATTGCCCGGATTTTTATCCGGATGGTATTGAAGCGCTTTTTTCCGGTATGCTTTTTTTATTTCTTCGTAAGATGCAGTCTTCGTAACTTCTAATACTTCGTAATAATCTCTCTTTACTGCCATTGCATGCTGTTTCGTTAATTTGCCACGACGACTTTGGCATGACGAATAACCTTGTCATACAAAGTGTAGCCTGTTTGGATACTATCAATTATTTTTCCTTTTTGTTCCTCGTCTGTAGCCGGAATCGTAGCTACAGCTTCGTTCATCTCCGGATCGAAAATTTGTCCTAACGATTCAATCGCTTTCACGCCATTCTGTTGAAGGTAGTTCATAAATTTAGAATAGATGAGCAAGATACCTTCTTTGACTGCCGATAAATCCGTTGCTGTTTCCACGGTTTTTATGGCGCGTTCAAAGTCATCAATAACAGGCAGAAGTCCGACCAACGCTTTTTCGCTTCCGGTTTTGATTAATTCCGCTTTCTCCTTGATGGTACGTTTGCGATAATTATCATATTCAGCCATTAAGCGAAGATAAGAATCATTGAGTTTTGCTAATTCTTCCGACACGTTGTCAGTATTTTCCGAATCCTCCTCGCCACTCTCCGCTTCTTTCTCTTTGATGTTCTGTTCTTTTGTCGCATCCTCTGCTAAATTGTCAGCTGTTTGCAACTCATCTTCGAAGTTTTTCTCCTTCTTTTTCTTATCCATGACTTTATATAAATTTAATATAATCTCTTTTATTCAACGGTTTACAAAATTCGGATCGTTTTACAATCGAACTTTTTACTTATATTCAGCAAATATGTTGCCAAAATATTATTTGGTATTTATAAGAAAAGTTTTAACTTTGCACCGCAAAGCGAAAAACAAGGGGCATTAGCTCATCCGGCTAGAGCGTTAGACTGGCAGTCTAAAGGTGACGAGTTCGAGTCTCGTATGCTCCACAAATAAGTCTTATAAACAGTTACTTAATATCAATAAGGACTAAAATAGGGACTGATTATGTTTTAATCCCGTTATGAAAGA
>WRFZ01000082.1 GCA_009778655.1 Candidatus Azobacteroides sp. | reverse complement strand
AAAATAAAAAGAACCGTCCGGGCCTATCGTTATACGTTGTTAACGCTATTATCGTTGGGAGTTATTATCAGCGTCTCTTTTTTGTTTGCCGGAAAAGGAATATTCGGTATTTTTGTCTTGGAAGAACCGGCAAGGAAAGCCGGCGGAGAATATTTATACTTCATGAGCTTCTGCCAATTGTTTATGATGCTTGAAATAACCACTATGGGAATATGGAACGGTTACGGACGTACCTTACCGCCGGCTTTAGTCAGTATCGTTTTTAATTTGGCGCGGATTCCGTTGGCTTTAAGTTTAGCGCCGATATTCGGAATCGCCGGCGTTTGGATAGCGCTTATGGTATCTTCGATTTTGAAAGGAATTATCAGCCCGGCTTGGTGGCAGATTGTCTATCATAAACGATTAAAACATAGATACACATGAAAAATTGAATGAAAATCGGAGCCGGTTTGTGTTGCTTCCTGCCGTATTTTCATTATCTTTGCGTGATTAATTCTTATTGCAACATTGATAACCAAAGTATTAATTTTATGGCAGAATTAAAAAACCCTATTCATGAAGCCGAGCGCTACTTGCAAAATGCGAGACAAATGCTTTCCGATAAAGCAGGCAAAGACGGAGATTATTACAGTGACCGTAAATATGTAAAGATTGCCGGCCATACGGCGTGGTGCGGAGTTTTGGTTGCTCTTGATGGCGTGCTTGGTATAAAAGCCGGTTTGAAACGCAAGCAACGTCTTGAATTTAAAGACTATCAGGAAGCGGTAAGCAAAATTGATAATAAAATGAATCGCCCGTTACTCAATTCATACGAAACGCTTCATAAAGTGCTTGGGTATGACGGAAACCTGCGATACAAAATTGTTCAAGATGGATTAGAAGAAGCGCAAAATATTATTGATTGGGCAAATAAGCATTATCAAAATTAATTCAATACGAAGCAAAAAAAAACAGGCTATCATTTGAACGACAGCCTGTTTTTATCTTTAAAATTTTTATTAATTAAATATATAACGCAATCCTACTTGCAGGCTCCAGCACTGTCCGTAGTTAAGATACGTATCGTAAGTTTTCGTAGGATATTCTCCATTTATTTTTACCGTCGAGAAAGAAGGTACATTATTGGCGTCTCTGCCTTCATATTTCAAGATCCGGCCGTAATTGCTGGCTGCCATATTTTTATTTACGCCCCATTTCGAATTGAATATATTGCCTACATTCAGAACATCAAAACTCAGTTGCAGCGTATTCATTGTTTGACCGGCTTTCACTCTGAAATTCTGAAGTAAGCGAAGATCAAATTTATGTACCCAAGGTGCGCGAGCCGCATAAGCTTCAGCATATTCCCCTTTGTGTTTTTTCAAGTAACCGTCTTGTGCCATAAATGCGAAAAAGGCATCTTCGTCGTCTTGTGAAATGAATTTTATATCGCCTCTCGCCTTCGGGATATAAATCAAGTCATTTCCGATTCCGTCGCCATTCATATCGCTCGAATACATAAATGAATTTCCATAAGGCGAATAACCGCGATAAAACAGACTGATAGTGGTGGATTTGTAGTTTCTGTCGGGTAATATGTACGAAATCGAACCGATAAGCTGATCGGGAATTACATATTGCGAACGTTGCACATCTGCCAAATTCGGCCCGTTAACAGAAATAAGACCTTGCCATGCAGAAGCGGCGCTACTCCCCGGCATGCCCGAAACTTCCTTCATTTCAGTATGTGTATAGGCAGCCATAAGGTCAAAACTTTTTACCGGTTGCGCTTTCAATGTAAAATTAAACGTATATCCGTGTCCTTTACTTGTATTTGTCAAGACACAAGCATCTGTTAATGGAGTCCATCTGGCTGTAGTCGCATTGAGAATATACTCGGGATAATAATATCTTGTAGCATTATCTGCGGGATATATTAACCTATTGTCCGGGCCGGAAAAAGTGTCCCAATTGTCGCGTTCAGAAGTTCTGAGAGCATAATTATCCAGCATAACAGCGTTTATGTTTTTTGTGTACATCCCTTCTATTGTTGCAGTAAACGGAAATGAAACAGGAATTTGGTAGTCAACTGCCAATGCGCTTTTCCAAACTTGAGGCATTTTGAATTTAGGATCTACGCCGGCAATAGAGCTGGGGCGACTGCCCATATCCGGAGTAACTTCGGTTTGGAAACCCATTTTAGAAATCATTTCATTCACATCGGTACTCATACCGCCGGCAAACGCATTCAATATCGGATTACGACTCATTAACGCGCCACTGTCGTCATAATTACTTCTGACTGTCATCAATAACTGATTCATCCCGGCATTGGTAGGCATATTGGTAAAGAACACCAATGGCAAACGGCCGACAAACAGGCCTGTTCCTCCGCGAACGATCAACGATTTGTTTTTCATTGCATCATAAGTGAATCCGAAACGAGGCGACCAATTGATTTTGGTTTTGGGCCATTTTCCCGTATCAATATGTCGTCCGCCAAAATCAAGATCGTAAATAGCATTATTTCTCATAATATCGTTCAAAAACAGAAGATTATCACCCCGTACTCCAAGCGTAAGTTTTAAGTTTTCGAGTACGTTATATTCGTCTTGAACATAAATGCCGAACTGACCGAAAGCAACGGCATTGGAAGGAGTCTTGTTACCGTTGGCGCCATAGCACAATGCAAAATCAATAGGAGCGGCATCGTTCAAAAAATCGCTTACGCTGTAATAACGATAATAACCGGTTCCGTTGCGCATGTAATTATTGTCGGCATATTGATGTTCGTAACTGATGCCGGCCGTCAATTTATGTGCGTCAAGATAGTATGTAAAATTGTCGGTGACGGTTGTAATTTTGTTTGTTACGCCGTTATTCCATGTAAATAATTCGTAACCTGCCGCAATATAAGAAGTCATAGCATCTGATCCCGTAGCAATATCGCCGCTCATAATATCAATAAACGGGAAGGGTGAAGAACTTGAACCGCGAACATCCTTAATAACCGAATAAGTGGCAAGCAGTTGATTCGATATCTTTGAACTGAAACGGCTATTCAATTCCGCGGTTGCCGAGTTTACAATATTGTCCATTGAATACATCGAATTGGCATAAGACATCGAATAAGCGGAAACACGATTTTGCGGACTGCGAGGAGGGGTATCGTTTGAATTTCCATTGGGTGGATTCCAAGCCGTATTTTTTGTATGGTTGTAACGCAAACTGAGTTTGTGAGCATTGCTAATGTTCCAGTCTAAACGAAGCAAATATTTCAAATTGGTCTCATTGGCAGGAAAATTGTTGTAAGAACCTGTATTATAACCGTATTTGCTTTTCAAATAATCAGAAACCTTTTGCAAATCACTTTCGGTAGTGCGCGAGATGGTTTGAAGATCGGAAACGCCGTCGGTTGAAGCACGCCAAGTAATCACTTGTTGAGGAGATTTTTCATGTTCAAAATTTCCGAAGAAAAACAATTTATTTTTAATAATCGGAGCGCCAAAGGTAGCGCCATAAACCGTGTTTGATTCTTTATTGCGTACCCCGAAATCGTAATCGCCGATTCTATTTCCCCGCATATCTTGATTACGCATAAAATAGTAAGCGCTTCCTTTAAATGTGTTTGTACCCGACTTGGTGATAGCATTTATGCCGCCGCCGATAAAATTGGTTTGACGGACGTCGAAAGGCGCAATCACCACTTGAACTTCTTCGATAGCGTCGAGAGAAACCGGATTTCCGCCGCCCGGCAAGCTCGAACTCAAACCGAAATTGTTGTTCAGATTGGCGCCGTCTATCGTGAAATTTGTAGAACGACCGTCGCTGCCGGCAAAGCTCATACCGTTGGCATAAGGCGACAAGCGGGCAATATCCGAAATACTTCTGTCAATAGTAGGAAGTATGCGAATTTGCTCATTATTAATGTTGGTACTTGCGCCGGTTTTTTCCGTTGTAAATTTGGATGCGCTACCCGTAACAACCACTTCGCCCAATTGTGTTTCCGATTCGCTTAATTGAGCGTCAAAAACGAAAGTTTCACCCAATTGCAGGTAAATATCGCTTTTTGCATAATTTGCAAAACCGAGATAAAGAATCTCAACTTTGTAAGGACCTCCGGTTCTCATACCTTGAATGGCATAACGTCCTTCATTGTTTGTAATCGCCGTATAAGCAGTTCCGGAAGGTTCATGCGTTGCTTTGACCGTAGCTCCGATTAGAGCGTCTTTGCCATCGGTTATACGCCCGCTCAAGGAGGAAGTCGTAACCTGTGCGTAAGATGATAATGTCCCTACAATTAGCAACATCCATAATAAGAAAATTTTTGTTTTTTTCATTAACTTTTTCATTTAAATTGATACAATCTTAGTCTTAGGATTCTTTTAATAATTTTTGCAAAAATAATGTTTTTTTGTCATATAGGCCCTATGTTTAACAGATATTTAACAACAATTTATCAACAGCGTAACAAGCGGTGGCAATAAGTAGATTTAATTTCTTTGCGTAAACCAAAATATTTTTCGTAACTTTGCCGACCATTCTGTGACGAGTAACTAATAATAAGTGACGAGTAACGAGTGACAAATAACAAATATAATTATATCTAACATCTATGAAATCGTATTCTATTTTTATTTTAAGTATTATTTGCTTATTTTTAAGCTGTGCAAAAAAAACTACAGTTCAAATGATTGAAACGCCGACCCCGCCGCGGCCGGCAGGTCAAACCGATGTTTTACAACTTGCGACCGATCCCTTGCCGGTTGTGCGAGTCGCATTTATCGGATTGGGGATGCGCGGACCGGATGCCGTAGAGCGAATGACGCATATTGACGGCGTCCAAATTGTTGCGCTTTGCGATGTTGAAAAAGACAGAGTGGAATCGGCCAATCAAATTCTGGAGAAAAGAGGTTTTCCGAAAGCCAAAGAGTTTTACGGGGATGAAGAAGTCTGGAGAAAAGTGACCGCTTTGCCCGATGTGGATTTGATTTATGTCGCTACCGATTGGAAACATCATGCCATGATAGGCATTCAAGCCATGAAGGACGGCAAGCATGTCGCTATTGAAGTGCCGGCGGCAAACACGATGGAAGAAATCTGGGATTTGATCAATACTTCGGAACAAACCCGTAAGCATTGCATGCAATTGGAAAATTGCGTGTATGATTTCTTTGAATTAACCACTTTAAATATGGTTCAACAAGGATTATTCGGAGATATTATTCACGGAGAAGGAGCTTATATCCATGGTTTACAACCTTTCTGGGATCGGTATTGGCACAATTGGCGCATGGATTTTAATCGGAAGCATAGGGGAGACGTATATCCTACTCACGGTTTAGTGCCGGTTTGTCTGGCCATGAACATTCATCGCGGCGATAAGTTGAATTACTTGGTTTCCGTGGATACCAAACCCATCGGAAATCCGGCATATATCAAAGAAAAAACCGGCGAGACGGTGACCGATTTCCGGAACGGCGATCACACTTGCACTTTAATTGCTACCGAAAAAGGAAAATCAATTCTGATTGAACACAATGTTACTTCTCCTCGTCCGTACAACCGGATGTATCAATTGACCGGAACCAAAGGATTTGCCAATAAATATCCTGTTGAAGGCTTTGCCTTGGATAAAGAAGAAATCGGCAATGAAATTGCAGCCGGTTATCAGAATCTGACTGCGCATGAATTTGTGCCGGATACGGTGAGAGAATTGCTCATGCAAAAATACAAACATCCGATTGCCGTTGCCATTGAAGAAAAAGCGAAAGAAGTCGGAGGACACGGGGGAATGGATTTCATTATGGATTACCGGTTAATCCATTGTTTGCAAAAAGGTTTGCCTTTGGATATGGATGTTTATGACTTGGCGGAATCCTGTTGCTTGGTTCCGTTAACCGAAATATCTTTGGACCATAACTCAATGCCTGTTCAAATACCGGATTTCACACGCGGCGCTTGGAACAAATTAAGTAAATTAACCTTTGCGGAATAAATAATATGGAAAAAACGCAAGCGTCTTTGCAAGCGCTTTTTAATCATTTTCAATCGGAAGATAAAATAACCGTTGTCGAGCCTTTCGGCAACGGTCATATCAATGATACTTTTCTCGCGATAACCGGTGAAGGCAAAGCTAAATACATCCTTCAACGCATCAACCACCGGATATTTAAAGATGTGGATATGTTGCAAAATAATATTCATCTGGTTACTTCACATATTCGCGAAAAATTGATTGCTTCCGGCGAAACGGATGTTGATCGCAAAGTATTAACTTTTCTTCCGGCAAAAGACGGGAAGTATTATCATTTTGACGGCGAGAGTTATTGGCGCGTTTGTCTGTATATTCCGGGCAGCAGGACGTATGAAGAAGTTAATCCTGAATTTTCGTTTGAAGCCGGTAAAGCGTTCGGTCATTTCCAAGAAATGTTGTCCGACATACCGGAAGGAACCATCGGAGAAATCATTCCCGATTTTCACAACATGGAATTTCGATTGAAACAATTCAAAGAAGCCGTTGATACAAATGCAGCCGGCCGATTGGATGAAGCGCGAGAATTAGTCGAAGCGCTGTTGGAGCGTTCCGAAACCTTTTGCATTCAAGAACAACTGTATCGGGAAGGTAAGTTGAAGAAGCGCATCAATCATTGCGACACTAAAGTAAATAACATCCTGTTTGACGAAGAAGGTAAAGTGCTTTGCGTTATTGATTTGGATACGGTAATGCCCGGATTCGTACTTTCCGACATCGGCGATTTTATTCGTACCGCTTGCAATACGGGAGCCGAAGACGATGAAAACTTGGATCGCATCCAAGTGAACATGGAAATTTTCAAAGCTTATACGCGCGGCTATATAGAAACCGCCAAGGATTTTTTAACCCCTTTGGAAATCCGGATGCTTCCCTACGGCGGACGTTTGCTTACGTATATGCAAACCGTCCGGTTTCTCACCGACTATCTCAACGGAGATACGTATTATAAAATTCATTCGCCGAAACACAATTGGCAACGCAGTTTGGCGCAATTCAAATTTTTGCGGGAATTGGAAGCGAAAACCTCCGAAATGGACGGGTTTATGGATACAATAATCTGAGTTTTTCTTAGTCGGTTTTTTTATTTTATAAAAAAGTTTTACTTTTGTATTTATTTCCTGTCATAAATTAAATTATGAAACGTCCGGAAGTAGTACAAGCGGTTAAAACAGTTTTGCAGCGGGTAGTTCCTGATGCAACAGTAATTTTATATGGTAGTGAAGCTCGCGGTGATGCTCGCCGTGATAGCGATATTGATTTATTGATATTGATAAATAAAGAGAAACTTACTCATCAAGATGTAACCAATATCACTTATCCGTTATACGATTTAGAAGCGTCATTTGATTATGAGATCAATATCAGTCCATTGATCTATAGTCGAAAACAGTGGTATAATCGTCCTTTTCAAACGCCTTTCTATTTAAATGTAATAAATGAAGGACAAAGATTGCAATAACTATGAAGCAGAGATTAACAGAGGAAAGCCGCACAGCTTTGATACATTATCGTTTACAACGTGCTAAAGAAACTTTATCGGAAGCGGAAGCTATGGTCGAAAAGGGATTTTACAATGCTGCAGTTAATAGATATTACTATGCGTGTTATTATGCTGTAATTGCTCTTTTGTTAAAAATTGATATTACTGCGCAAACGCATCAAGGTGTAAAACAGATGTTTGCATTGTATTATATTCGTACCGGGAAAATTGACAATAAATATTCTCAATTTTATACACAGTTGTTCAACGATAGAATAAGTGGTGATTATGATGATTTTTTACTATATGATTATGATAAATTATCACAACTTCGCCCCGAAGCGGAAGATTTTATATTGACTATCGAAAAAGAATTAGAAAACATTGTCGAATCATAAAATATTTTTTTGTTGAACGATCCGGTTATGCAAGGCTGCAAGCCGTTTATACATCAAGAATTATAAATTATGAATTATGAATTATGAATTAAATAGGAAAACTGTCCAAGATAATTCATAATTCATAATTCATAATTCTTGATTAAATTGCTCAGTATCCGAACAAGGTTTCCAACGGAATTTCTTCCACTTTGGCGATTGAATTAAGATATTTGAAATCAATTTTATCTTTTCTTCCGATAATCAAAACCGAATATTTTGCCGGCTGAATATGCGTGTCGAAATAATTTTGAATATCTTTTAACTCCATTTTTTGAATGGCTTCAAACGTCGGCTTCCGAAGATCATAATCAATTCCCAAATCTTTATAACTCATGTATGTCCAGAAGATATTGGATTTGGTGATTCGTTCGGAACGCATGTTATTCAATACGCTCTCTTTACTGAGCTGGAAAGCTTTTTCCGAACTTGCCATCTTCGTTAGCATCTCCTTGAATGCCTCAATAGCTGTAGTCATTTTGTCGGCTTGCGTTCCCATGTATCCTTGGATATAGTTTGATTTCCCGGCACGAAAAGGAGTTGAAACATACGCATAAGCCGAATAAGCCAAACCGCGCGCTTCCCGGATTTCTTGAAAGACAACCGAATTCATTTCGGTGCCGTAATACGAATTGAACATGGATTGACAAGGATAAAGCGACGGGTCGAAAGCCACATCTTTTGCCAAAAGAATGATTTCGGTTTGAACCATATCGTAAGGAGCATAGTAAACCACCGGTTTATCCATCGGTAATTCGGGATAATCCACCTGTGGAGGAACGTCAACTAACGTTTCCGGTGTTTTTACTTTTTTCAATACTTCGGCGACTTTTGTTTCGGCATCCGGACCGTAGTAGAAAAAGCCGTGTTTATAAGAAGCAAATTGTTTGATAATGTCAACTAATTCTTGCGGTTGAATAGCGCGA
Organism: Candidatus Azobacteroides sp.; assembly: GCA_009778655.1. GTDB lineage: Bacteria > Bacteroidota > Bacteroidia > Bacteroidales > Azobacteroidaceae > Azobacteroides. Next base: position 484 of record WRFZ01000082.1, on the reverse strand, counting down.
AGTTCAGCTTCCGAAAGATTATCCGTAAAACCGGATTTAGGTCCGTATTGCGCATAGTTTAATAATCCGCCGCGGAGAATTTGAGATTTATTCAATTTAGCATTCGCCCGTTGTTTGATAATATCGTTCACCAAATTCTCGTAGGCTTCCTTGTTAACCACCGCATCGCCAATTAATTCTTCCATCAGCGCTAACGAGCGATCCATTGTTTCATTCAGTCCGAAAAGCGAAAGATAGGTACGTTGCGAAGAAGAATACGGCGAAAAATCCATCGCTAATTTATACATTTCCTTTTTCAATTCCTCCGGAGTATAGCGGGAAGTACCGAGATAAGGCAAATAACGCAAAGCAAGCGCTAATTTTTTATCGGTTTTATTGGATATTTCCACAAATTGATCCAATGAATAAATCCGGTTCGTAAGATTTTTTGTGTAATAGAAATCAATGCCGTTTTTCAGCGTTTCTTTTTTGATTACATTATTGA
>WRFZ01000081.1 GCA_009778655.1 Candidatus Azobacteroides sp. | reverse complement strand
AACCTACGGACTGCAGACTGCGGACGCGAGCAAGATGCGCTACTCTCGCTCAGTCCCGCAGGGACGACACTTTATTAACCGTAGGTGAAGCGCAGCGCAACCTACGGGCTGCGGACTGCGGACACGAGCAGTATATGCTATCGCTACCAAGTCCCGCAGGGACGACACTTCGTGCAGTCCCTCCGGGACAAATAGTCGAATTAATCCTTGATGCAGCGCAAAGCAAAGCCTAAAGAACGCATAACATTGTAACCGGGATAAACGCTATTCGTGTCGAAGGCCAATCCCATAGCAGTACCCTCCGATATTGTAGTGCTCCAATAGTAGCCGACGCCACCTCCGAAGTAGAATCTGCCGTCGGTTGAGCGCAAGCCGGTCGCAGGCAAAAACAAGGTAGTTGTAATGCCGTCGGGCTTGATTTCGTAGCCCCTTACGCCGTTGGTTATGGAGTGGTTGCCATTATCGTACAAAGACCATGTGTTTGCTTGGGCAATGGAAGAACTGCCGGGAGAAATGCCGCCGCGGTAAATACTTCCCCATTCGTCTTGTGCCGGAATCCGCCAACCCGTATTGGCGATTGTCGGATCTCCAGCGGACGGATACCACGTTTCGTAAGTGAGTCCGTCTTCTTTAATTTTGGCGCAGGGGTCGTTCGGGGCATATCTTCCTGATCTCCAGAGCTGGTCTGCTATAATTGCATTGTCGCTTGAATAATCGGGATACCAGTTTGTAATTCCTGTTATGAATTTGCCGTAATAGGTAAGGTCCTGTCGTGATACTTGGCTGTTTGGATAATAATTCTGCGTTATTATATTTCCGTTTTCCAATGTCGGCGGATTATCAGCGCTGTAAGCAACGCTTGGGTTGGTGCGTTTTTCATGTCCGTCGCCGATGCGTCCCCACTGATACAAGTCGCCGTAAAGACGTTCTTCTCCCGGAACGTAAGTATAAAATCCGTTAGAAGGGTCATAATCGGGGTGATTAATCGCAGCCGCTTTTTGGCCGGCAATCGTCAAAAGGTCTGCGCCGAGATTGAAGCAAAGGAAAGAAACCCATTCGCCGTTCATGTCCTTGGCGCCGCAACCGACGGCCACTTCGGCAATGTTGCTTACTACGCTGTCGCCGGTTTGATTTTTGGCTATGCAGTAATATTTATAAAAGCCGCAGTTATTGGCATTGCGGGTGGTGCCTTTTTCAACGCTCGTCGGAGTGAAAGCAGCGGTATTAAAGCCCGTTCCGTCGGAGGCGGTGCAGGGAACCGCGATACGTACATGCAGATTATTGCCCGTAATCTTGTACCATTGATAAGTCATGGCCGAAGAGCCGCCGGCTTCTAAAACCAACGGGGCAACGGGTTCCGTTCCTTGTTCGTAGAAAGTAAACGCTTGGGGTTGAGCGGTAGCAGCGGCAAAAGTCTTTGCCGTAGCGCAATCGCCTACCCAGTTAACTCCGTTCCAGAAAGCAAAACCCGTACATATAATTTCGTCGGAATATCCGGCGATAGTTCTGCCGCTTGCGTCTGTAATATAAACAAATGTGCCTGTCTGGTCTTTTGTATAAAGATCTTTTTTTTCATTCAGTTCGGTCAGCGTCAATCGGGGGGCGGTGATACCGGGCGCAGTAGTACTTGCGGGGTCTGCAACCACCTCTAATGTTGATTTCGGCGGCTCAAGGCTGCCTACGGTTATTTGCGCGTTCAGGGGCAGGGTAAAAAAAGCGGCTGTCAATCCTAAAAAGGATAGCTTGATCAAGTTTTTCTTGTTTTGCATAAGTGTTTGATTTTAGTGATTATATAAATAATAGTTACTTCCGTATGTAAAAGAATGTAATGAATTTCGGCAACAAAGGTAGCGTAAAATATGTCACATCTGACAAATTATATATTAAAAAATGTTAAAGTTGCAAAAAATATTATTTTTGTAAGGTTTGTGGGGTAATATGTGTGAACGGAAAGCCTGTAAAATCCATACAATGACAATCGCCGTTCAGTTATACCGGCGCTCCATCAAGTGTCGTCCCTGCGGGACTTGGGGGAGTAGCGTATCTTGCTTTTCCGTAGATTGCATCTACGGTTAATAAAGTATCGTCACTGCGTGACTTTCGCTGTGCCGGGCGGGGGGCACTCGCAGGGACAGCATTTTATTAACAACCGTAGGTGAAGCGACAGCGCAACCTACGGTGTGTCGTCCCTGCCGGACTTGTCGGGGTAACTACCGGTCGCTTACCGTTTGCTCGATTTCCTCGACAGTTACCGGCAAGCGTTTTTCATAAACCGGTCGGCAGCCGGTCGGAGTAATTACAATATCGTCTTCCAGACGGATTCCTCCGAAGGAGTAATAATCTTCCAATAAATCGAATCGGATAAAATTCGTATTGATTTTTTCCGCTTTCCATTTTTTAATCAATTGCGGAATAAAGTAAATGCCCGGTTCAACCGTTAATACCTGTCCCGGTTCCAATCGTTTACCGAAACGGAGACTCCCGTAACCGAAGCGGGTATCTCGTTGCGTTTCATCGTCGTATCCGACCAAAGTTTCTCCCAGATTTTCCATGTCGTGTACATCCAATCCCAAGGCATGTCCCAAACCGTGCGGCATAAACAAGGCGGGAGCGCCGGCATTCAAAGCTTCTTCGGTGTCGCCTTTCATCAAACCCAAATCGCGTAAACCTTCAAACAGAATTTTGTAGGCATTCCGATGAACGCTTTGGTAGGTGATTCCCGGTTTTGCCATCGCTATGGAATCATTCAACGCTTTTAATACGATGTTGTGAATATCTTTTTGTTTTTGGGAATAGCGTCCTCCGACGGCCGTTGTTCGCGTGAAATCGGAGGCGTAGAGATTCTGATTTTCCGCTCCGGCGTCGCACAGCATGAGGCGTCCGGATTCGAGTATTCCGCTGTGATCGTGATTATGAAGCGTTTGCCCGTTCTGCGATAAAATGGTGGGAAAAGAAACGCGCGGGCCTTGCGAAATCGCCAATCCTTCGATGATACCGGCAATTTCCTGTTCCGAAACGCCGGGTTGACACATTTTCATGGCGATGATGTGCATGGCATATCCGATTCTGCCGGCTTCTTCCAATTCTTTTAATTCTTCCGGCGATTTAATCAGTCGCATCGCGATAATCGCTCGGGTCAACTCTACCGAAAAATCGTTGTTTACCTTTTTCGGTTGTTTATTTAATAATTCACTTAAAAGCAGTAAATTGCGGTATCTGTACTGCTTCGTGTAATGAATTTTCCGCGTTCCGGAAATCAAAGTCGGCAACTGCGCCGACGGAAGCGTCGTTTCGATTCCGACTTCGGCGGCCCGATCTTTTAAAGACGGGAGATTTCCCATCCATATAATATCGTCAATGGAATATTCATCGCCCAACAAATATTCCTTGTCCCCGTCAATATCCAAAACATAGACCAAATCGGGCGTATTGAGTCCGACATAATAAATAAAGGAACTGTCTTGCCGGAAAGAATAATCGTTTCCCGCATAATTAACCGGGGCTTCTCCGTTGCCCAATAACAGAACAACGCCCGATTGTAACGACTTTTTCAGTTGTTCCCGCCGTTGAATGTAAATCTTTTTTTCAAACATACGTAATCAATTATTAGAGTATTATTCGGAATCCGAATGCAAATATAGCGGAAATTTCTTTTACTTTTACCGAAAAACCGTACCTTTGTCGGGAAAAATAATTTCTCATGCAAAATGCAACATTGAAAGGCATTAAAAATATCGTATTTGATTTGGGAGGCGTATTGATTACGCTGGATCGGGAAGAAGCGGTTCGTCGCTTCAAAGAAGCGGGATTGGAAAATGCAACCGAATTATTGAGCGCTTATCATCAAAAAGGGATTTTTTTGGAGTTGGAAGAAGGCAAACTGTCGCAGGAAGAATTTTACGAAGCCGTTCGCAAAGAAGCCGGAAAGTTTATCTCAAACGAAACCATTGATTACGGATGGATGGGCTTTATGAAAGAAGTTCCGGAATATAAATTGACGCTATTGGAAGAATTGAAACGGAAAGGGTATCGTCTTTATTTATTGAGTAATACCAATCCGGTAATTATGTCTTGGGCGTTTTCGCCGAAATTTTGTCCGCAAGGCAAAACGATTGACAAATATTTCGATAAACTTTATTTGTCTTATCAAATCGGCTACACCAAGCCTCATCCCGAAATTTTCCGGTTTATGTTCGAAGATTCCGGCATGGTTCCTTCCGAATCTTTGTTTATTGATGACGGCATTGCCAATGTCGAGGCGGGTGAAAAATTAGGAATGAAAACCTATCTGGCCGCGAACGGAGAAGATTTCAGGCATTTGTTTTAATTTGCAGGCGGGAAGTACTTTGTCGTCACTTCAATTTTATTTCCGTCGCAGTCTGTGGTTTCAAATTCGTAATATCCGTCGCCGGTAATTCTCGGTCCTTTTACGATGGGGAAACCGGCCGTTTCCAATTCTTTTGCTTTTAAATCCACTTCGAGTTTTGATTGTACTTCAAATGCGAAATGCGTAATCCCGCTATAGATGCGCGTATTATTTTCTTTTTCCTCTATATTCGGAATGGTCATAAGTTCCAATCGGCAACCGGATTCAAAGGATATAAAATAACTTTCAAACCGTGTCTTCGGATTCCGATATTTTTGATTTGATTTTCCGTTGAAAAACCGCGCGTAATATTCTTTCAGTTTTTCTAAATCATGGGTCCAAATAGCAATATGTTCAATTTTCATATATTTTGAAGTTTATATTTTTTATTGCGGATCGGTATTTATTTGTGTTGTAACAGCCAATCAATAATATTTACCGATTTGATACCCTTTTGACTGTAATCGAAATTGTCGGCGGTAATCAACAGCTTTTTTTCGGGAATACCCTCGAATGCGTTTATTTCACGACGCATCGTTTCATCGGAATCAATGTGATAACACACTTGAATATATTCTGTTTCATTGTTTTTTTCGGCTACGAAATCTATTTCGGCATTACGCATTATGCCGACGTTAATTTTATAACCCTTTGCAAGCAACTCGTTTGCCACAATACTTTCCAAACGCCCGCCGAGATGCTCGTAAATCAAACCACGTTTCAATTGGAGCAAGCCCATATCGGAAATATAGTATTTTTCAAGTGTTGCAAAAACGCTTTTGCCTTTAATGTCATAACGATTAACTTTTGTAAACAACAATGATTCAACAATATATTCAATGTGATTATACAATGCTTCAGATGAAACGCTTCGGCTTTGCGATTTCAAGTACTTTGAAATCGTGTTGGCTGAAAAAATACTTCCCGTATTTTCGAGAAGAAATTGAATAATGTTGTTCAATAGATTTATATCTCTGATTTTCTTTCGAATGAGTATATCGCGCAGAATAATTGTATCAAAAACGTCTTGCAGGTATTTTTGTGTTTCGGTTTCGGTTTTGAACACAAACCGACCCGGTAAACCTCCCCACTTCATATAATTTTCGAATGCTGCTTTGTGGTCGGCTTCTCCTGTAATTTGTAAAGTTTCTTCGAAAGTAAAAGGCATAATCAGAAATTTCACGTAACGTCCCGATAAGTGAATGGCAAGTTCACCGGAAAGCAAATGCGTATTGGAACCTGTGATAAAAATACTGATATTTCCCTTTGTTCGTAACGAATTGACGACAAGTTCAAAATCGCTGACCATCTGAATCTCGTCGAAAAATACAAAGTATTTTTCATTTTTTTTTACGAGCGATGTAATATACTCGTGCAAATTTTTCGCCGTCTTTAAATGTTCAAATTCAAATAATTCAAAATTAATAAATATAATATGTTCATTATCAATCCCTTTTTCTGAAAGTTCGGCAGCGATTTGTGAAAGTAAAACAGATTTTCCGCAACGACGGATACCGATTATCACTTTTACCAAATCCGCTATTTCGTAAAACGGACGAATAGGCTTGAGAAAGGAATCACGTATTATCATATTTTTACGGTATATGTTGAAAAACTCTACAAAAATAGCTGTTTTTTTCGGTATAGCAATAAAAACTCACCGGGAAATCACTTTAGATAAGATAAAAAATGCAATAGATCATTCCTAAATTAAATGCCGCATGACAAATGATTGCACCTGAAATAGAACCGGAATATTTTCGAAAAGCGAAGAATAATAAACTCATTAAAAACATGCTTGTTATCCAAATTATTGCCGGGACGATAAAAAAGTTCCATTTGTTATTAATTAACACTAACCCGAAATGTGAAACGTGAGTCAATGCAAATGCCGAACCATCCACTATTGACGCTTTTCGCTCTCCGACTGATTTTGCAAAACTTGAATGAACAATTCCTCTGAAAAACAATTCTTCTCCGACGGGACTGAAAATCATTCCGGTAAGCGCCGTAACAGCAAACATTATTTTTTTGTCGCCCGGTGTTATATCTGTCGGAATATTATAGGATTTCCCGATATAGACGTACCAATTTTCGTAAGCGTTTCCATATAAGATTTGCCCTAAAGCATAGAGAAGAATAGCGGCAATCAATCCGAAAACAAAAGCAATCAGAAGTCGGTTGTATTTTTCAGGTTTTGTCAGTCCTATTTCTTTGCGTCCGTATTTGCTTAGAAAAATGAACGGCGTTATTGCCGAAACCGTCATTATTAATCCGATAGAGCCGTAATTTCCGGAAACATTTGCGTTCAATACCAATATAAATCGAGGGATACAAACGATGAGAATTAAAAAAAGTCCGAATTTCCAATTAAAGCCGAAAAACCGATTCCAAAAAGGATATAACTCGTTCACGAGGATTTAATTTTATTTTTGACAATTAATCTATTCCCAATGGAGATATACATTCTTGTATCGTTTTATTTTTCGATTTAAAACAGGCTCACCTAAGGCCGGTTTCAAATTGTTAACGTTTTCAATTTACTTTTTTAGCGGTCCTTTATTTTTTGTGCGTTATCACGATTTACAAGCCTCTGCCAAAAAGTATCATTTTTTAAACTTTTATCTAAATACGCACATAATTCGGGAAAAGTCATATCTTTTGTTTTTTCATAAACTTTTGCCTGAATTTCCTCTTTCATTTTCAAACAATCAAATTTTTTCTCCATAATTTATTAACTCTTTTGGATTTCTAATTTCAAGTACTTGATAACCGTTCTTAAGATTTACGCCATTATATCCCCTTATTCGAGTAAGGTTTACAATGTGTTTAAAGTTCCAGCTTGCCAAAACATCAACTTTGTTGATTGTTGCAAGCGCTATATGTCTGCAATCATCTATAAGCTTGTCTTTCCTACAACATTATCGGCAATATATTTGTCGGCAAGTTCTTTCACTTCATCTGTTAGCGCAACAGTTTCAAAATTGTCATCTGAATAGTTGCCTAACAGATTTCTTACATATTCTGGCGCACCTTTTAATTCTTCTCTTAACAAATTCGACACAACAAAAATAACTTCTTTGTTTTCAAGTTGTTTAAAAAATAACTTGGTTTCTTTCTCAAATTCTGTATCGAAAAAGCCACCTACTATCGAAGTATCAATATAAATTCGTTGTTTTTTCATTCTATTCAATTATTCGAATACAAATTTACATCTTTTTTCGGTATTTCTCTCTCATTCCCGACTCTGTTTCTTAATCAATTTGTAATTGCCGCTTGTTTCTTCTTTTTCTATGGTGTAATCGCCTGTTAACTCAAGTGTCCAACCCTCTCCGATTATTTTTTTGTTTTCCGTTCCCGTAGGAATTGTAATTGAAATTTTATCCCAATTCGGACTTATCAAGGCGCCGTTTTCAACGGTTAAAACACCCCATGTATCGGTTACTCTGACGTTCGGATAAACGGTTCCTTTATCTTCTATCGGCATAATATTTCTCGGATCAAACGAGATATTCATATGCTCAAATTGTAGTTCAAAATGGGGCTGCTCAATAAATTTACGTTCGTATTCGGCTATAATCTTTTGATTTTTTTCTTCTCTTGCTGTTTCTTCCCGAATAATCGTTTCTCCGTTATAATTACCGGATAACATTTCAACCGTCTTTTTTAAATCACAGGGTATATGGATATGAAAAGCTTTGATAAAATAACCGGTTAAATCGGTTGTATCGGTAATCTTTTTATTCCAATTTTCAAGAACCGATTCCATATTTTCAACATTTATTCTGCAAATATACAAACAATTTTGTTTCAACCCTCTAAAAAACAATTTTTTGCTCCAAAGGAAAACGTAAAAGGGTAACGATATAGAAACGAGCGGACTGCTTTGATTTGTTGCGTTTTTCTATGGTTCCAAATAATTCACGATAAAGGTAATATTATTTTGTGGCGCCGGAAAAATATTTCTTCATCCGAAAAAGAGTACCTTTGTATTAAATATCAATAAATTTACAGAATGATTTCCAATACGATTTCTCCATTTGCTCGTCCTTTGTATGTGATGTTGAAACCTATAGGCGCTGTGTGCAACTTGCAGTGCCGGTATTGTTATTATTTGGAAAAGAAGAATTTGTATCCTCAGACGAACGACTATGCGATGAGTGATGAGATTTTGGAGCGATTTATCGAGCAATATCTTAATTCTCAAACTATGTACGAGGTTTTGTTTACGTGGCATGGAGGGGAAACGTTGATGCGAAACCGGAAGTTCTATCAACGAGCGCTGGAACTTCAACGGAAATATGGACGGGGCAGACTGGTAGATAATTGTATCCAAACTAACGGAACGCTGCTTACCGATGATTGGTGCAAGTTTTTCAAAGAAAACAATTTTCTGGTAGGGATATCTATTGATGGACCTCAGCATTGTCACGATATCTACCGGCGAACAAAGGATAACCGTCCTACTTTTTTGAGTGTGATGAAAGGTATTGCACTGCTAAAAAAACATCAGGTGGAATTTAATGTGATGGGTGTTGTAAATGATTACAATGCGGATTATCCCCTTGAGTTTTATCATTTTTTCAAAAGCATGGATTGTCGTTATATTCAATTTTCCCCAATTGTTGAAAAAACAGATGGAGAGCCGGCTCCATGGAACGTGCCGACTGAGAAATGGGGAGATTTTCTGATAGCCATCTTCGACGAATGGGTAAGGAAAGATGTAGGCGCTTTTTTTATTCAGTATTTTGACTCTACCTTGGCTAATTGGGTAGGGACAGAGCCCGGCGTTTGCATTCAGGCAAAAACTTGCGGACATGCAGGAGTAATGGAGTTCAATGGCGATGTTTACGCTTGCGATCATTTCGTATATCCGGAATATAAATTAGGGAATATCCGAACGAAAACGCT
>WRFZ01000080.1 GCA_009778655.1 Candidatus Azobacteroides sp. | reverse complement strand
AATTACATTCAGATTCCACTTTACCGCTACTGTCGTATTGGATTAAAATACCATTCAGCTTTCCATTAATGTAATTACTTTCAGATTTCTTTTGAATGTCATACAATCCATATTGCCAATTGGTAGCTTTACCGTCCCGCAAGCCATTTTTGTAATTTCCTTCTCTTTCCGGTTTTCCATTTTTAAAAAACCACGTTTCAGTACCATCTTTTTTATCCTCTTTGTAATTAATTTCAAATTCTTTTTCTCCGGTTTTATACCAACCGATAGACAGACCATCCTTCAAGCCGTTTTTGTAACTTGTTTCTGACTCCGGATTGCCGTTTTTATTAAACCTTTTTTCAATGCCCTCTTTCTTGTCATTCTTATAATTACTTTCATACCATTTTTTCCCGGTTTCATACCAACCGATAGACAGGCCATCCTTCAAGCCGTTTTTGTAACTTATTTCTTCCGCGATATTGCCGTTTTCATACCAAGTAATAGAAATACCATCCTTCAAGCCGTTTTTGTAACTTGTTTCTTCCGCGATATTGCCGTTTTTATAAAACCATTTATCAATACCCTCGTTCTTGTCATCCACAGACATTCTTAACGTATCAACGGAATAATCCGATATAGATTTTTCCCTATTAAAGTTCATGTTATCTGTTCCTCCCGTTAAATAATAGGAATTAATAAAAATACTGAAAACTGAAATAATCAGCAACCTGAAAACGCATCTGCACATCATATCATACATACCAACTTAGACGCAAATTTAATTGTTTTTCTTGAGAAATACAACTTCCGATTGGTTAAAAGCGATTGTTATGAATGAAATGTCCGTTTTAATTTATTAAAAGAGGCCCTGCGAAAAAATAAAATAACAAATAATCCGTTATTATATAAATAACCCTTTATCATATATAAAATTATGAATTTATTTAATACCATTGACAATCGTTCCCGAAGAATCTTTATTATCGGATTTGTTTTATTGGCAACAACGTGGTTTCTGTTGCCCTGTAACCTCTTTTCAACGCCGCCAGCCGTTAGTTTCAAACAACAAAAAAACGGTGTGGAACTATCTTGGACAAAAGTTAACGGAGCCGAGGGGTATAACTTGTATCGTTCGGACAGCAGGTTCGGCGATTATAAATTGATGAACGCATCGCCTGTCCGAAAAACCGATTTTTCGGATAATAACGGTAAGTATGCATACTACAAGATAGCTTCGATAATTGCAGGAAAGGAGAGTGAATTATCCGCTCCCCAATCGCTTGAACTGGAATTGTTCGGCAATAATACCTACATTTTCAATCCAAACGATTCGAGGGAAGATATGAACCGGATTATCCGCTCGATAAGCACAGAAATGGCTGATGGTCGGATTTCCCAATTCACCGATAAGCGCGTAGCATTTTTGTTCAAGCCGGGCAATTACGATTGGTTGCAATTCGAAAACGGCTTCTATATGCACGTGGCAGGTCTCGGTAAACTTCCGATTGACACAAAGATTGACAAGGTATATGTTACGACCGACTGGTTGAGAAATAAAAACGCTACATGCAATTTCTGGCGCACGATAGAAAATGTTTCGCTTCTTAATAAAGACGGAGAGACGCTTATATACGGCATTTCGCAGGCGGCTCCTATCCGCCGGATGATGATAAACGGCGATATCAATCTGGATATGGGCGGCTGGTCAAGCGGCGGCTTTTTGGCTAATTCGGTAGTAACGGGTGCTGCGGGTTCTCCCACGCAACAGCAGTTTTTTATCCGTAACAACGAAACAAATTTTAAAGGAGTTAACTGGAATTTGGTATCGCTTGGGAATAAAGGCGAAATAGAAATAAGGGACAACCGTACCATTATCAATACTACGCCGGTGATATACGAAAAACCGTTCCTGTTTTTCGAGAACGGGGACTATTTCGTATTCGTCCCCGGACGTATTGAAAATTCCGCCGGAGTTTCATGGAATAACGGAAAACCGGAAAATGGCAGGGTCGTTCCATTAAGCGACTTTTATGTTGCACGCGACGACAAGGATAATGCAAAATCAATCAACGCAGCGCTTGCCGAAGGCAAACATATTTTGTTCACGCCCGGAATATACAACGTTACCGAAGCCATAGAGATAACGAAAGCCAATACAGTCGTTTTAGGGCTTGGTTTAGCAACCATTCATCCTACGAACGGTAATAACGGTATGTCTGTTGCAGACGTTGAAGGCGTACGAATTGCCGGTCTTATTTTCGATGCGGGGCAGGGATTGAACACGAATACCGATACCGGCGGTTCGGAAATTCTGCTTCAAGTAGGTACGAGAGATTCAAAAAAAGACCTTTCCGAAAATCCGATTGTACTCAGCGACCTTTTCTTCAGAGTAGGCGGTGTGGATACTCCGCTTCCGTGCAAAGCCGATATATCGCTTGAGATAAATGCCAATTCGACCATTGGCGACCATTTTTGGATATGGCGAGCCGACCACGGAAGTCAAGTCGGATGGAATCTCAATAAAGCAGATTACGGATTGATAGTAAACGGTGATGATGTAACGATTTACGGCTTATTTGTGGAGCATTACCAAAAATACGATACTTATTGGAAAGGTGAAAATGGGCGTATGTATTTCTACCAAAATGAGAAAGCATACGATGTCCCAACGCAGGAAGACTGGGTAGGTCCTGACGGAAACCATAACGGTTGGGCGGCATACCGCGTGGCGGACAATGTGAAAAAACACGAAGCGTATGGCGTCGGCGTTTATAGCGTGTTCATAAAGACAAAAGATTTCGTGTTGCTTGAGAATGCTATTGTTACTCCACAGAAAGGCGATATTACAATCCATTATCCGTTTACGGTAAATCTGTCGAATAACGGAGGAATCGAACACATCATCAATGGTTTGGGAGGCCCTCACACAAGCAAGGAATCGAACAGGGGTTCGCTTTTGACTCTTCCCGAATCGTTCAATAATGTATGGAAAAGCGAAAGAGACGACAAAAAGGCGAAAGTTTTTGTAAGTTCGGCAAACTCAAAAGAGATGCTTTCCGAGCAAGAAGATATTATTTTCAAACCGGATTTTGAGACCGAAAACCTGTTAATTAACATTTATCCGGAGTTTCAATATCAACAAATACTTGGTTTTGGCGGCGCATTTACCGAAACGTCGGCATACAATTTTTCGCTGTTAAATCCCGATTCACAACAACAGGTGGCTGAATTATTATTCGGAAAAAGCGGTATCGGCTTAAATTTTTGTCGCACGCATATTAATTCCTCCGATTTCAGCATAGACGAATATACTTATGTAAAAGACAACGATGTTGATTTAAAAACATTTAATATAGAAAGAGATAGAAAATATATTTTACCGATGATTAAAGCGGCGCGCAAAGCCAATCCCGATTTGTTGCTTTTTGCTTCGCCATGGTCGCCTCCCGCTTGGATGAAAGACAATAAGAGTATGATTCAAGGCGGGCATCTTTTGCCCGAATTTTATAAAACGTGGGCAAACTATTTTTCACTCTATTTGAAAGAATATAAAAAAGAAGGCATTGATTTCTTCGGCGTTACTGTTCAAAATGAGGCCAAAGCGGTGCAGACGTGGGAAAGTTGCGTTTGGACGGGTAAAGAAGAAGGCGAATTTGCCGTAAATTTCCTTCGTCCGACTCTCGATGAAAACGGCTTTGACGAAACAAAAATCATGATTTGGGATCACAACAAAGAGCGCGTAATGGAACGGGCAAGAGAATCGCTGTCGGTACCGGGCGCAGATAAAGCCATTTGGGGTATCGCTCATCATTGGTATTCGGGCGACCATTTTGATAATTTGAGAATGGCGCACGAACTCTTTCCCGATAAGCCGTTGATAGCTACCGAAAACAGCGGCGGCGGCGTCAGAGGAAGAGACATTGATTGGAGAGCTTTGGAACGATATGCCAAAGAAACGATTATGAATTTCAATAATTTTTCGTCGGCTGTGGTTGCATGGAATTTGATTGTTGATTTAGAAACCGGCGGACCGTTTCACAACCGACAAGGCGGCACTTCAGCCCCGATTCTTTACAATGCAAACACAAAAGAATTTATTCTCGGAACACTTTTTTATACAATAGGACATTTCAGCAAATTCATCAAGCGCGGTGCAGTCAGAATCGGTAACAGCAGTTACGATGATGCCGTTAAAGTAGCCGCTTTCAGCAATCCCGACGGCGAAATTATCGTCGTTGTCCTTAACACAACCGAAAAGGACGCTACCCCGAAAATTCGCCTGAACAACTGCACGGCAGATTTTAATCTGCCTGCAAAATCGCTGCTGACGCTGATAATTCCTCCGGCTAACTAAAAGTTATTTATGTCAAATTTTAAAAAATATTGCGGTTTGATAATGCTGTTTCTGTCGCCTTTATTGCTGCGAGCGGCAGAAGCCGGCGAATCGGTTTTCAAACAAAAGCCCGATGACCCGGAAGCCGTTTATTTCATTCCGGCAAACTATGGAGTAACGGGAAAAGATGCGGACCTGTCTGATGCTTTACAACAAGTTATCAATCAACTGAAAACAGAAAAGAATTTCGGAATTGTTTTTTTCCCGGAAGGAAGCTATCGCATCAGTAAAACGATTTATATTCCTCCGGCCATTCGTTTAATCGGATACGGCGCCAAACGCCCGGAGATTATCCTTACCAAAAATTCGCCCGGCTATCAACAGGAAGTAGAATCAGATAAAGGGAAAGCCAATTATATGTTTTGGTTTACCGGCCGGATCGTGGAAAACGACGGCCCGGTGCAAGATGCCGGCGCCGGAACTTTTTACAGCGCTTTATCTAACATTAATTTGAGGATTGAAGACGGAAATCCGTATGCCGTAGCTCTCCGAACGCATTTTGCCCAGCACAGTTTTATCTCTCATGCGGATGTATATATCGGCAAAGGCAAAGCAGGATTGTTTGATGTCGGTAATGAAATGGAAAACGTCCGCTTTTTCGGAGGCGATTACGGAATATATACGACTAAGACGTCGCCGAGTTGGCAAATGATGATGGTTGATACTTATTTTGAAGGTCAGCGGAAAGCGGCTATTCGAACGCAGCAGGCAGGTCTCACCATGATTCGTTTACAGGCAAAAAACGTTCCGACGGTAATAGAAGTTGATTCCTCTTATTTTGAAAAATTGTATATGGAAGACTGCTTGTTCGACAATGTAAAATCTGCCGCTATCTCTTTCACCAATGAATACAATGCGCAAAATCAAATCAGCCTGCGGAATATTTTTTGTCGTAACGTTCCCCGTCTGATTTTTTATCGTAACCGAGGCGCTTATACTTCAAGTAAAGAAAAAATATACCGGGTTAAAAACTACACGCACGGTTTGAATCAAGACGATTTGCAAGCGCTGCCGGAAATAAAAACCGTAGCGGATATTGTTCCGGCTTCCGACTTTCCCGCCGGTTTGCAACGGGATATTCCCGATTTTCCGCCGATGAACGATTGGGTAAGCGTAAAAGACTTGGGAGCCAAAGGCGATGGCGTTACGGACGATACGCAGGCATTTTTGAACGCCATCGCCAATCATCCCAATATATATGTTCCGCAAGGTCGGTACATTATCTCGGAATCTTTGGTATTAAAACCCAATACCAATTTAATAGGTCTGAATCCTATTTCAACTCAACTGATATTAAACGAAAGTACGCCTGCGTTCAGCGGTTTCGGCTCTCCAAAACCCTTGTTGGAAACTCCGCAGGGAGGAACCAATATCGTAAACGGCATAGGACTGAACACCGGAGGGTATAATTACCGCGCCGTGGGATGCAAATGGATGGCCGGAGAAAAATCATACATGAACGACGTCAAATTTATCGGAGGACACGGTACCATGAGCCGTGAACCGGCTGTGCCGCGAACTCCGACGCCGAAGATTATCAGCTCTCCAACCAATCCGGTTACAGCACAAGGACTTGATTTGGCTTGGGATAATCAATATTGGAGCCTATGGATAACCAACGGCGGCGGCGGAATTTTTAAAGATATATGGACTGCAAATACTTACGCTGCAAGCGGCATATACGTAAACAACACTTCTACGAAAGGACGTATTTACGCCATGTCTATCGAACATCACGTGCGTAATGAGGCAACATTCAAAAATGTATCCGATTGGAAAATATATGCGCTCCAACAAGAACAGGAAACCCGCGAGGGACAGTTTTGCCAGCCCATCGAACTGATTAATTGTTCCAATATGCTGTTTGCGAATTTGTATCTGTTCCGGGTTATCCGGGTAATTACCCCTTATCCTCAAGCGATTCGCACATGGAACTGTAAAAATATAGAATTTCTTAATATTCATAATTTTACTCAAAACAGATACCAATATACGGTATCATTGTATGACGTAAATACCGATACGGAAGTATATCCATGGGAAATGACGCGATTGTACATTACCGGGAAGGAAACGCGCGAAGAGCCTTTGCGCAATACGACGGGCATACCCGACCGCTTGGCTCGCGGCTTTGAATTTGCCGAAGGAATATGCAGCGACTCGAAAGGCAATGTTTATTTTTCGGAACAACGGTTGCGCAGGATTTACAGATGGTCGGTCGAAACGCATTGCGTAGAATTGATTGCCGATTTTCCATGGGAGCCGCTTTCTCTGGCTTGCGACACAAAAGATCATTTGCTGGTGATATTCAAATACAATCCGCAGCCGGGTTATACGGTCAATGGCGAACAAGAAACAGTCCCTGTTTTACCGGATGCGGCAGGCACTACTTTTAGCGCTTGGGGGAATTCCGGTTGGGCGGTTTGGGTTTATTCCATAGACCCGAACAATCCCGAAGAAACCATTCAAAAATTACCCAAGCGCCCGATGGGTTCCGTTTCCAATGTGCAAAAGGCGATTTATCCGGCGCATCGTTGGCGGGATACCCATGATTTCAATACGATTTCGGTTACGACTCCGGCCGAATGTTTTGTAGCGCCGGACGGAGTTACCATCATTCCCGAAGTTTACGATTTGGGGCGTTCAACCTCCGTATTGGAAGCCGTTCCGGGTAAGCCGTTTTATGCCGTTGACGAATGGGACGGCCGTACTGTTAAAATGGATGTGGACAATTACGGTAAATTGTCGAATCTCAAATACTTTGTAGAAACAGGCGAATTTGGTTCCGCTGTTGACAAGGAAGGAAATCTTTATTTGGGTGTCGGAAGAATATACAAATACGATAAAAATGGTTCTCCGACAGGAATAATCAAGACGCTTGAGCGTCCTACAAGCTTGTGTTTTGGAGGAGCCGATCATAACGTTTTATTTTTCACCTCGCGCAGTTCTCTGTTTAGCGTAAAAGTCAGATAAAATTATATAATAAAATTTAATAATATGAAGAACTTAATAGCTTGCATGGCCGTCTTAGCCTTGCTTTTAACGGCGCAATGTACTTCTTCTCCGAAAAAATTCATAATTAAATTCGACAATAAGTATGAAGTTTCCGGTAAAAAGTTTGCAATCAAGGATATTAATCCCGAATTGCCTCGCAATTGGGATGAATACAATTTTGTGGTACTGGAGTTTAAGATCACCACATCCCAACGTTTTCAGATAGGTTTTACCACCGACGACGGATACAACGAGTTGCGCGTGATGAGTTATGTGCCTAATGCTTGGAATAAATTAGCGATTCCTCTGAAATTCTACCGTCGTTTGCCCGATGCCAAAATTGACTTGGCAGCTACCTACAACCAACCACGGTACACCGGATGGATTAATCTGGGCGGAAAACGCGGCGAACTTCACGGCGTGGATTCCATCGGTATTCGTATGCGCGTACCCATAGGAAATCCCGAATTTGAGTTACGCTCTATTACCCTTACCGCAGACGATCCGGGCGATGAATATTTGGAAACAATTCCTGCCGTTGATGAATTAGGACAACACAACTTAGTCTATTATGAACAAAAAGTCAACTCGCTTGAACAACTGCAAACAGAATGGAACGCTGAAGAGGAAGATATTAAAAACGCTGTTCCCGAATACAATTATTCCCGCTACGGAGGCTACCTGCAAAAACAAGTCAAAGGAGCCGGTTTTTTCCGGGTGGAAAAAGTCGCCAAACGTTGGTGGTTTGTTGATCCGGACGGCTATCTCTTCCTTTCTCATGGCGTGGACTGCGTCAATCCGGGCGGAGGAGGCAATGCCAACAATTTAGACAAACGCGCCGATATGTTCAAGGCGCTTCCTCCCGAACAATTCCGACAGAGCAATGGGGGACGCGAATCTGCCTCTTTCGGGGCTTGGAATCTCTATCGCCGTTACGGAGAAGATTTTCGGGAAAAAGCCAACGAGATGGTTATTAAACGCATGGACAAATGGGGATTGAATACCATTGCCAATTGGTCGAACGCATCAGTTTACGGTTTAAATAAAAAGGCCTATACCCTACAATTGAGCGGCTTAGCTATGGACGGTAATCTGATGGGACTTGCAGATGCGTATGCTCCGCGATTTGCCGCCGAAATGGATTCTGCCATGAGAACCTATTTGCCGATGAACAAAAATAATCCTTGGATTATCGGTTATTTTGTCGGAAACGAGCCGTCGTGGTTGGGACAGGAAGCGCGCCTTTGCGACCTTATCCTGCAAGGAGAAGATCGTCCAATCAAAACCGAATTGGAAAAATTCCTAAAAAACGGAGATACGCCGGAACGTAAAAAAGAGTTCATTTATAACACTTTCCGTATCTTCCTGCAAACGGTAAAAGCAACGATGAAGCGATACGATCCTAACCATTTGAACCTCGGCATTCGTTTCGGTAATTTGAATGAATTGGACAAAACGCTGATGGAAATTTGCCGCAGCTCTTTCGATGTCCTCAGCTTCAACTGTTACGACTTGAAACCGAACAAAGAAATGATGGATCGCGCGCTTCGATTGGCCGATATGCCCATGATTATCGGGGAATATCATTTCGGAACGGTGGACAGAGGCATGGCGCAATCGCTCTGGCAGGTTAATTCACAGCAGGAACGCGGCGTAGCCTATCGTTATTATACGGAACAAGGGTATTCTCATCCCGGATTAATCGGCACGGCTTATTTTCAATGGTGCGACCAAGACTTGATGGGACGCTTCGACGGCGAAAACTACAATTGCGGATTGATAGACGTTACCGACCGTCCCTACAAATATC
>WRFZ01000079.1 GCA_009778655.1 Candidatus Azobacteroides sp. | reverse complement strand
TTCGCCGATGCGCTCCAAATCCAATACGATTTTCACCCGGTGGTGGTCGTTGAAGCGCTGCTTAAGCTCCAGACTGACAAATTCAAGGGGTTTGGGGTTCAGTTTTTCAATCTTTAGTAATGCATTTGTCTGAATCATCTTGTTGTAAGTAATAAGTTGTAAGTAATAAGTTGTAAGTAATAAGTTGTAAGTTATAAGTTCTAAGTTTTACCTTCAATCAGTATCCGGTAGTTAAAAGTATCGGACGATTTGCGATGCAGCATGACCAACAAATCGGTTTCCATATCCCGCAGGATCGGTTCATAACCCGGACTCGGTCGCAGGTTTACATCAACCGTTCGGATAAGTCCTTCTTTGGGATTCGAACTGACGGTGACTCCTCGAGTCACCCGGACTTGAGTGATTTTTTCCCCCAGTTCCATTCTGCAAAAATTCGACACGTCCTCAAATGTATTGATTTGGTCGCGTGAAGTCAACACATAACGGAAAGCTTCCGTTTTTCCGGTTACATTTGCTTCCGATTTTCCTCCCCGCGTTTGGGTCAGTAACCGGCAGGAATCTTTTCGGAAAAGAGACGTGGACAAGGGGGTCAGCATTTTTCCCGAACGTAGGCCGTTCGCCAATTCAGACTGCGTGCCCCAATATTCTACGAATACCGTTTCATCTTTATCAATCTTTTCCAACACCAAGTAATAAGGGATGGCAAATTCAATAACGGGATTACTCTCGTAATTATGTATGATTTGATTCAATCCTTCTTCAACCGTTTGGAGCGTATTTTGCATGCTTTCCATCCCGAGCGACTTAAATACGGCTATTTCGTCGCGAATCAAATCAATCATTCGTTCGATGTGTTCCACGGCGTCGCGCCGGTCAAACCGTTCCACACCTCCTCTTTTTATACTGTAGAAACCCGTTTCGGATTTCTCATTCGTTTTGTAAGGAATCGCTTTATAAGCTTTTCCGTAAGAATCGCTTACCTTTTCGACGGAAATGAAATGCTCTCCTTCTTTGGTTCGTAAAGGCACGATACCGGACACGGTATTTGAAAGGGAGCGTATCAACGAATAAAGCGTTTTGTTGGCTACGGGGAAGGTATTGAGATATATTTTAATATCGTGAATGTCTTTTACGCTGATATGAGCCGGTAAAATTATTTTGATCCAATAACAGGGCGGTAAACCGGCGGAAATACGTTCGGGAAACAAATCGCTGATTTCAGCCGGGAACGAAGTTTTGTTCACCGTATCTGGCCGCACATCATTGCTTACCGTTAAATACTGTATCCGGTAAAAGTCGGAAATGGTATCGTCGCTTTGGTTTAACAGGCTGTATTTGTTGAAAAAAGCATCGTATCCTTCCGAATCGTATTCCTCTTCGTCGTCGGGCAAATACGGCAAACCGGTTTTCATTTCGAGAATTTGTTCATCTATGCTCCAGCGGCTGTAAGGCAGGATTTTGAGTTTATCGTATTTGCCGACGGCAAGCGGAAAATCAATATAAAAAGAAATTCCTTGAAAGGTTTCGACTTCCGGATGCAAATCCATTCCGATCCATACCGTATGATTGAGTTTTTCACTGATGGTACGGGCTTGGGTGATACCCGCCTTTTCTCCGTTTTCCTCTATCCGGCAAAAAAAGCGTTCGGTAATCAGACAATTGATTTTACCCGAAACCAGTCGGACTTTATTATTGACGGGAACGAAAGAGAACGATTTTATCCCGTGTTTCTGCAATTCCGGTGAAATTTTTTTATCCGAGAAAACGGTTCTTTTATCAATAAAGGCTACCGGTTCGGAAGGATAAGCCTGCGCAACGGCATGTGCCGGGCGGGGATTGATAAGGATACTCGGCGTCAAAACGGTCGCCAGCGATTCCAAAACACGCACGTTAATTTCCTCTATTTCATTGATTAAATCATAGAGATTTGAAGCGAGACCTTCCATCATAATTTTTACAATGGGATCCAGATCTTCTATTGATTGAATATTCCAGAGGGAAGCCGCATGATTATAGAGCCGCTGCAATATAGTTTCTTTTGAGTTAGTATAATCGGTCATGATAAACAAAGTATTTCACATTCCACGCTCCAAATGTACATAAAATTTCTAATAAAAACAAGGATTTGACAAGAAAAAAATTATTATTTTTAAATTTTGAAATAAAAAATGATTTTATGTGCATTTCTACAATCTGTTCAGCTCATTAGTGGATACGGTTTCTTTTTATGTCGGCTTTTTTCAATAATAGAGCGATAGCGAGCTTCAAGAACCATACGTTTCCCGTACATATTATCATCTCCTATACCGGTTAAACCCGCATTTTTATAAATTGACTTGTTATTCATAAGGGAAAGTTACATAAAATATTTTTTATTCACCCGATTATTTTGAAATGCCCTCCCTTTGCCGTAATTTTGTATCCGTAAAATGAATGAAGAAGCGTACATACTGAGTCATATTGATGAGGAAGACAAGCAGTTAGCGGAACTGTACCGTAAGGCTCACGTCCGATTGCTTCGTCCGCGAATGTTGGCCGGACATTTGCAAGGTCGGACTTTGAAAATGCTGGTGCGGATGCATCGTCCGCAACGGATTCTGGAAATCGGGACTTATACGGGATATGCTACTTTGTGTCTTGCCGAAGGACTTGCGGAAGGCGGAGAAATTCATACCGTTGAGATTGACGACGAAATGGAAGACTTTATCCGGGAACAGTTTGAGCAGTCGCATTGGAACGATAAAATCCGATTGCATATCGGAGATGTCCGGGAAATCATTGCCGATTTGGACGGTTGGTTTGATATGGTTTACATTGACGGCGATAAACGGGACTATTGCGAGTATTACGATTGCGTGTTCGACAAAGTTCGATCGGGTGGCGTTATTTTGGCCGATAATACTTTATGGAACAAGAAAGTATGGGAAGAACCGCATCCCAACGATAAACAAACGCTGGGTATTATCCGTTTTAATGAAAAAATTAAGCAAGATAAACGAATCGAAAAAATTATTCTACCTTTACGGGATGGATTAACAGTGATTTATAAATTATGAACAATACACGATTGCAAAAGATTGAACGATTGGTACAAAAGGAATTAGGTGAAATATTCCTTTCCGAAACCCGACAAATGCGGGGCGTTTTGGTTTCGGTGACCCAAGTTCGAATGAGTCCCGATTTAAGCGTTTCGAAAGCGTATCTGAGTATTTTTCCCTCAGAAAAAAACAAAGAAATCCTTGAGAATATCAATCACCAAAAAAGGGCGATTCGCTACGAGTTGGGAGAGCGAATCGGGAAACAGGTTCGTCGGATTCCCGAATTGATTTTTTATCTCGACGATTCGATTGATTATTTGGAAAATATTGATCATTTATTGAACCGGGATAAAGAGCAAGTCCTTTGAATTTATCGTTCTACATAGCCAAGCGATACCTTTTTTCCAAAAAATCGCACAATGCCATTAATATCATTTCATTGGTGGCTGTTTGCGGTATAGCTGTCGCAACCATGGCAACCGTTTGTACGTTGTCGGTTTTCAACGGATTTCAAGGATTGGTGGAAGGAATGTGCAGCGCGTTTGATCCGGAATTGAAAATTACGTCTGCTAAAGGAAAAGTTTTTAATCCGGAAACCGATTTATTTCTGAAAGTCCGTTCTCTCCCGGAAATCGAACTGATTTCCGAAAGTCTGGAATACAACGCATTACTTAGTTATAGAGAGCGTAAAGTCCCGATT
Source organism: Candidatus Azobacteroides sp. (assembly GCA_009778655.1). Lineage (GTDB taxonomy): Bacteria > Bacteroidota > Bacteroidia > Bacteroidales > Azobacteroidaceae > Azobacteroides. The sequence continues at coordinate 5,378 of WRFZ01000079.1, read as the reverse complement.
ATCTTGAAAGGCGTAAGCGATAAATTCGCTCTCTTGACGGATTTTGAATCGCTTTTGATTGATGGAAGCCTTGAATTGGAAAGAGAAACAAGTAATTACGCTTTGTTGGGCTTTGGATTGGCCAACAGTTTAAGCGTCAACCCGGGTTTTCTCTTTCCGATGGAAGTATTTGCTCCCAAAAGAACGGCTACCGTGAATTTATCCAACCCGAACGCTTCAATTGCCAATGAATATGTATATATCGGAGGCGTCTTTCGAGCCAATCAGGCAATGTACGACAACAATTATTTGATTGTTCCGATTCGTTTGGCTCGCGCCTTGTTCGATTATGAAACGGAAGTCAGCGCTTGGGAAATCAAACTGAAACCCGGAGTATCCGTTCATTCGGTGCAATCCAAAATACAAACGATATTGGGAACTGAGTTCTTGGTAAAAGACCGTTACCAACAGCAGGAAGATACATTTAAAATGGTAAACATCGAAAAATGGGTTACTTTCTTGATGCTTTGCTTCATTCTGCTGATAGCGATATTTAATGTTACCGGTTCATTATCAATGCTGATCATTGAAAAACAATCTGATGTGTTGACGCTTCGTAATATGGGCGCAGACAACCGGTTGATTTTACGTATTTTTCTGTTTGAAGGTTGGATGATTTCCGTTGTCGGCGGCGGCGCCGGAATTATTTCGGGCATCTTGATTTGTCTTGGTCAGCAATATTTCGGATGGTTAAAATTAGGCACGGGGGCCAATTTTGCCGTTGACGCTTATCCGGTAATCGTTTCGGCCGGCGATTTGTTGTTTATATTGTTTACCGTTTTGATAACCGGTTTTTTAGCGGTACTTTATCCGGTTCGGTATTTGGTAAAAAAGTGGCTAAACGGAAATACATAATCAGCACAATAACACAACCGGAAATACGAAAAGCAGCCCTGCAAAAATACAATTCGTATGACAGCGAATGGGAAAAAGCTTATTTTGATAAGTTTAGCGGCGGATATAATGTTTATCACAAAAACCATAAATTTACAGAAGCCGGAGGCGGTGGCGAAGCCGAAAAAATTGTCGGAAAAATGCTTGCCAAATACAACGGAAAACAAGTGAAATTTTTACCGGAAGGATGGAAAAAACAACCGGACATAAGATTTGACGGTAAAACATGGGATATAAAATATATTGACCACGCCAATGAAGAAACAATAAGAGCCGCAATAAGAAATGCACGAAAAGCAGATAATGCTATTTTTTACTTTACACAAGAAAACAAATACCGACTGCTAACCAATGCAATAGAAAGGGAAGTCGGAAGATTCTTAAAAGGACAAATATATAAAATACCGGATATTTACGGAATGGATAAAACCGGACTTTTAAAATTGCTTTGGGAGAAACAAAAAGGGACTAAATGAATAGCCCCTTTATGCTGCGTATTTGCGCTTTTCGCCGCCCCCCCGCCGGACTGGTGGAGAAAAGTAGGAGATTACTCTCCTTTAAACTTATCCCCTAAATTCATAACAAAGATAAGCATTATTTTTTTATATACAAAAGAAAATTCACTAAAAATAAAGAAAAACCTTCAAAAGAACTTTTCGCTACCTCATTTTTTAAACATATCATCCGTATCTTTATATATTGTCAAGTTTTCTTCACACAAAACAATTTTGCCAATTACGCGCGGAAAATGTTCATATTCTAAGGCATGTACTTTTGCTGCAACATCGTCCGGTGAATCGCCGGGAAGAACCGGGCATCGCGCTTGAAAAATAATCCGGCCTTCATCGTAGTTTTCATTCACATAATGAATGGTGATACCCGTTTCCTTTTCTCCGGAAGCCAGCACAGCTTCATGTACATGCGATCCGTACATCCCTTTTCCGCCGAATTTAGGCAATAAAGCCGGATGAATATTGATGATTTTGTTCGGATAGGTTTTTAAAAGATTTTCGGGAATCTTTAATAAAAAGCCGGCTAAAACAATAAAATCAACGGCTTTTTCCCGTAAAAATTTCAGAACGGTTCCGTTCTCGAAATCATTTTTCTTAAAAACATAAGAAGGAATCATCAAGTTCTTCATCCGCTCATGAACTCCGGCATCGGCCCGGTTACTGATAACGACCGGAAATTCCAATTCACAATCGGTTGAAAAATAACGGATAATGTTCTCTGCATTGGAACCGGATCCGGAAGCGAATAATGCGATTCGTTTTTTCATATTTACTATTCCGACATGCACAATTATTTAATTTGTGTGCATTTTTTATAATTTTCTTTTTTCTTTCGATAAAACTCGTTAACTTTGCAACGCAAAAATAACAACAAATCTTTATATTATTAAATTTAAAATTAAAAATTATGTCTGAAGTTGCAGAACGCGTGAAAAGTATTATCGTGGATAAATTAAGTGTAGAAGAATCGGAGGTGACCAATGATGCAAGTTTTACGAATGATTTGGGCGCAGATTCACTGGATACGGTTGAGTTGATTATGGAATTTGAAAAAGAATTCGGAGTTACTATCCCGGACGATCAAGCCGAAAAAATTACAACCGTAGGCGACGCTATCGCTTATGTTGAAAATTTAGACAACTTAAGAAAAAACGCCAATTAAATCTCATGGGATTGAAGAGAGTCGTTGTAACGGGTCTGGGGGCCATTACTCCGCTGGGTAACGATGTGAAAACTACATGGGAATCCTTAATTAAAGGAGTGAGCGGGGCCGGACCCATTACTTTATTTGACGCTGAAAAATTCAAGACAAAATTTGCTTGTGAAGTAAAAGGATTTGATGCCGAAAGTTTTTTTGACCGGAAAGAAGCAAGAAAATTAGATCGCTATGCTCAATTTGCCGTTGTAGCCGCAAAAGAGGCCATCAGCGATGCTCGTTTAGATACGAATGATATTGATAAGGATCGTGTAGGCGTTATCTTTTCGTCAGGCATCGGAGGTCTTCGCACTTTCGAACAGGAAGTAGGTTATTTTTATCTGAATCAAGATAAAGGGCCGAAATTTAATCCGTTCTTTATTCCTAAGATAATCGGCGATATTGCCGCGGGGGTGATTTCCATTATTTACGGTTTCAGAGGACCGAACTTCGGAACGGTTTCGGCTTGCGCTTCGTCAACAAACGGCGCTGTTACCGCACTTGATCTCATCCGTTTGGGAAAAGCCGACGCCATTGTAGTCGGGGGAGCGGAAGCTGCTGTCAGTATTTCAGGCGTAGGCGGATTTAACGCCTTGAATGCGCTTTCCACCCGAAATGATTCCCCTCAAACGGCTTCACGTCCGTTCAGTGCAAGTCGTGATGGATTTGTCATCGGCGAAGGCGGCGCTTGCTTGGTATTTGAAGAATTGGAACACGCTTTGGCGCGAGGCGCTGAAATCTATGCCGAAGTAACCGGCGGAGGCGCTTCGGGAGACGCTTTTCATCTCACCGCTTCTCATCCCGATGGATTAGGAGCTATATTGGTAATGAGAAATGCGCTTAACGATGCGAATTTAACGCCTGCCGATATTGATTATATTAATGTGCACGGAACCTCTACGCCGGTCGGAGACCCTTCCGAAGCGAAAGCGATTAAAGAGGTATTCGGAGAAGATGCGTACCGGTTAAACATCAGTTCTACAAAATCAATGACCGGACACATGCTGGGCGCTGCCGGAGCAGTTGAAGCAATGGCGTGTGTACTGGCTGTTCAAAACGATATAATTCCTCCAACCATTAATCACGAACCGGGCGATGACGATCCCGAAATTGATTACCGATTGAATTTTACATTCAATCAAGCGCAAAAACGGAAAATTCGAGCCGCCCTCTCCAATACATTCGGATTCGGAGGACATAATGCGTGCATTATTGTCAAAAAATTTGTCAAGTAAACGTGGATAATTCTTTTTTTAAATCAATACGACTCTTCTTTCACCCGAAGAAAGAGTCGTATTTTGCTTTAAAAAGAATCTTAGGCTTTTATCCCAATGATATTTCTTTTTATGAAGAGGCCTTACTTCATAAATCATCAACCAAAGAAAACGGGACGGGAATCAATCGTAATAACGAACGATTGGAATTTTTGGGCGATGCCATTCTTGATGCTGTCGTCGCCGACATTGTTTTTAAAAAATTCAAAAATCAAAACGAAGGCTTTCTAACCAATACCCGTTCTAAAATAGTGAAACGGGAAACTTTAGATCGGATATCCGGTAATTTGGGTTTGAACAAATTAGTCATTTCTTCCCAACGCACTCATTTTCAAAAAAACCATATTTTAGGCAATGCGCTTGAAGCATTTATCGGCGCCGTTTATTTAGATCAAGGCTATCAAAAAACGCATGAGTTCATCGAAAAAAAAATTGTCGCCGCTTATATTAATATTGATACATTAGCCAAAAAAGAAGTTAACTTTAAATCCAAATTACTGGAATGGTGTCAAAAATTCAGAGTTCAATTGGATTTTCAGTTATTGGAAAATTTTGTGGACAGAGAGAATAATCCGATTTTCGAAAGTCAAGTCCTCTTAAACGGCTGTGTAGCCGGTGTCGGGACCGGATATTCCAAAAAAGAATCGCATCAACAAGCAGCTTGCCAAGCTTTGGATAAAATTAAATCCGATAAAAATTTTGTACAAGAAATTTTGAATTCAGATAAAAAAGAAGAAAATCCGGAACCCCAAGAACCGGATTCCTATTGATAACAGGAATTTTGTGCCGGTATTAAGTTGAATATTTCACTCCGGGATAATTCGTTGGATACGGATTTGGTACTCGCATAAATCAATTGTTTAGAATTATCAATCTCCCGGCGTAGATAGTCATTTCTGATGGTTTTATTTTCAAATAAATCAATGGGACGGTTAAACAAATCCTGCAACGCAAATTTCAGATTAAAATAACAGTCGGCATACTCTATCGGATTTGCGGAGTCAATATCAACAATCATATCAATATCGCTATCGTTATTGAAACGGCTTGTCAAAACCGAACCGAACGCATATAACGACTTTACCTTGTTTTGAAGGCATAATTGCGTTAAAATATCTCTGTAAGAGTCAATATACATTTTTCTGATATTTAATTTTTCACAAAGTAAATAGTTTGAATATCATTCCCTTATAATTTACTTCCGACGGCGAATATATTTGCGGTAAAGGCAAAGTGTATGTTATTAGGGACGAGCCTAAAAATTTCGTTTTGGAAACGAATAACGACGAGTCATTTTTTTCCGTGATACAAAAAGCGTATCAAACAACTCCCGATTCCGATAAGCTAATTCTGAAAAACAATTTCTATCTGGAAAGAGGTCCTTACATCCTTGCTTCGGTATTGGACGAAAGCGTTTCTTCCGATCCGCTTCAATTGTCTGGACTGTTTATTGACCTCTTTGAT
>WRFZ01000078.1 GCA_009778655.1 Candidatus Azobacteroides sp. | reverse complement strand
AGAAGGGCGAGAAAAAGCGCCCGAATCATTGGTTTGTGTCGTAAAAAAGTTTTTGCCATAAGAAGTTATGAATTATGAATTATGAATTATAGATTATAGATTATGAAGTGCGGAAAAATAATAAGTCCGTCGCGGCGGACTTTCGAGCCGGCCGGGGAAATAAAAAAATCGCGAATAACCCGATTTCCGTCGGAGTCAATCCCGAATATAAAGGAGTCTTTATTGAAGCAAACGGATGAATATCCGCTAAATTGCTGTATATCAGATAATTGGAATCTTGGGGGGGGTAAATCGGATATTCAACGGGAGCTGATCGTTTTTGTTAAAAAACGATAAATTATTCGCCTTTGCGGTATTCCCGTATGTTGCACATTTACGATTCATGTTCCGATAAAAAGTATTTTTAAGCCGTATTGCGATTGTCCCGCTTAAATATTTTCAAATTCCGCGCAAATATAAAGGTTTATTTTAAATAATGCAAATTTTTTGTTAAAAAAAATAATTTTTCTTATCGTTCTTGTTTCAAAAAAGAATTTACGCATCGGCAGGTTGACGTCGCTCTTAGTAGCGTGTCATTGCGGGCGTAGCGTAGCAAAACCCGCAATCTGCTCATCAATTACGAAATTTTCCATAACTTTGCGACTTTTTACATTGAATAGAAAATATGGTGCATATCGGTGAAATTTCGGCGACCGGCGTTGCCGTATGTTGGACTTTAAGCGCTCTGTTCTTTGAAAAAGCAGGCGGTAAAATCGGTTCTTTGGCGGTAAATGTAATTCGATTGATGATGGCAGTCGTCCTTCTGGGTCTCGGAGCTTGGATTACACGGGGATTCTTTTTCCCGACAGATGCCACGCCTTATCAATGGTTTTGGTTATCACTTTCGGGATTCATCGGCTTTTTCCTCGGCGACCTTTGTTTGTTCCATTCCTATTCGGTCATCGGGTCCCGTATGGCATCGCTTATTATGACATTAGCGCCACCCATAACCGCGTTTGTAGGATTTTTTTTTCTGGGAGAACATCTTTCTTTTCAACAAATAACGGGTATTTCCATAATTGTCGGCGGAATTGTAATTGCCATGCTGGGAAAAGAGAAAGGCGAAAAATTAAATTTTAACGTCCCTTTCAAAGGATTTTTATTTGCATTCGGAGGCGCTATGGGACAAGCTTTAGGACTTATAGCCAGCAAAAAAGGAATAGGCGATTATGATGCGATTTCAGCGACGCAAATACGTGCTGTCACGGGAGGATTATCGTTTATGGCGCTGGTTACTTTTCTGCGCCGCTGGGGTTCCATTCGGCAAGCTTTTTCGGATAAAGCGGGAGTAAAATTTGTCTTGGCCGGTTCTCTGGCCGGTCCGGTCATCGGGGTTACATTGGCGCTTTTTTCCATTCAACATACCGCATCCGGAGTCGCAGCCGCCTTAATGGGCTTAATACCTATTTTTATCATTATCCCTTCCGCAATTATGTTTAAAGAGCGGATCACTCCCTTCCAAGTTTTAGGAGCTTTTATCAGCGTTGGCGGTTGTGTACTGTTATTCTTAAAATAATTATCGAAAAAAACGAAATAAATAAATTGGCATTAATTGTTTTTTAATCATTTTTTAATCCTTATGGTATATATTTGTATAATTATTATAATTTCATGAAAAACTATACACAAATGAACGCCCCTGTTATTTCAAGAAGATTCGCTGTTGTTTGGATTACTTTGTTTTGTCTCGGTATCTCGGCGAGTGCGCAATCGCAGATAAACAAACATTCGAAAACCACGATGTATCCTACATACAAAGGATTGATTATGGCAGGCTATCAAGGCTGGTTTCGCACTCTGGCAGACGGTATTATGTATCCCGATGAGGAAAAAATACGTATTGATATGTGGCCGGATACCGACGAATATGAAAAGACCTATCCTACGGGTTTAAAACATGCCGATGGTTCGGTTGCTCGTTTTTTCAGTACCACCGACCGAAGTACGGTTGAAGTGCATTTCCGATGGATGCAGGAATACGGTTTGGACGGGGTTTTTATGCAACGCTTTTTTAACGATGCCCATCCGAATAATCCGCAAACCGCTCTTTTAAAAAATGCGATGGAGTTGGCTTCACAATATAAAAGAGCCATCGCTGTCATGTACGATTTATCCGGTTTAAGTCGGACGAACGAAGATTGTTCCCGACTGATTGAAGACTGGAAATACTTGGTTGATTCTATCCGTGTCACCAATCAGAAGGGGACGCAGACCTATTTATTCTTTAACGGAAAACCTCTTGTAACGATTTGGGGACTCGGATTTCCCGACCGACCCTACAACATCCGCAACATCGGTATCGAACGGTTTATTGATTTTTTGAAAAACGACCCCGAATACGGCGGATGCAGTGTGATGTTGGGCGTTCCGACTTTTTGGCGTGATTTGAACGCCGATTGCTTGAACGACCCTTATTTGCATGATTTGATTCGCTCGGCGGATCTCGTAATGCCGTGGACCGTTCAAAGATTCAGTCCGCTTTTACACAACGATATAGATCGCTATCGCGACTTCATAATCGCCGACATGAAATGGTGCGAAGCCAATCATGTCGTCTATGTGCCTTGCGTGACGCCCGGATTCAGCTGGCATAACTTGAGCCGAAACACGGACGATCCCAAACCGATAGCGTCTATTCCTCGTCAAAAGGGACGTTTTTACTGGATGCAGCTTGCCACTGCCATCAATTCCGGCGCCGGGATGATTTATGTCGCTATGTTTGACGAAGTAAACGAAGGAACGGCCATATTCAAATTGAGCAATAATCCTCCGGTTAGTAAAATAGCTGAATTTGCTGATATAGAAGGCGTCCCTCCCGATCATTATTTGTGGCTGACCGGCGAAGCATCTCAAATGCTGAAAAATAAAAAACCGTTAAGCTTTCAATTACCCGAACGAAATAAATAAATAAAAAATAACTGATACTGTTACAGATGAAACCCGGATACCTGTTATTGGCGACAGCGCTTTCGCTTTTATGTTTTAGGAATGCTGAGGCACAAAATGATCGGATAATTGCTAATCCGATAGAACTGAATTATCGTTTTCAATTCGAAAACCCGGGTTACCGGGAAGCCGCAGACCCCGTATGCGAATATTTCAAGGGAAAATATTATTTGTTCGCCTCTAAATCGGGCGGATATTGGAGTTCTACCGATTTGGTGAAATGGACGTATATTCCGAGTAAAACCATCGGAACCATTGAAAATTACGCTCCAACCGTTTTGGTTTTGAATAATACCCTGTATTATATGGCTTCCGGAGAGCCGGTGAAGATTTACAAAAATGCCGATCCGGATAAAGACAATTGGAAATTGATTGATACGCAATTTCACTTTCCCATGGTTGGCAATACCGACCCTGCCTTTTTTCGCGACGATGACGGACGTGTTTATATCTATTGGGGATGTTCGGATAAAGACCCGATTATCGGAGTAGAAGTTGATCCGAAAAAGGGATTCAAGACCATAGGAGAACCGGCGGTATTAATCGAACATCATTCGGAGCAATACGGATGGGAAGTTTCCGGAAACAACAATGAAGAGAATAAAGACGGATGGAATGAAGGTCCGTGCATGCTCAAACACAACGGAAAATACTATTTGCAATACGCAGCGCCGGGTACGCAATTTCGGGTTTACGGCGATGGCGTTTATGTCGGCGACAATCCTTTGGGGCCGTTCCGATATGTGGAACGCAATCCTTTTTCTTTCAAACCGGGAGGATTTATCGGAGGCGCCGGACACGGGCATACGTTCAAGGATAAATACGGAAATTATTGGCATATCGCGACTATGAAAATTTCTGTTCGTCATATGTTTGAACGACGTTTGGGGCTTTTCCCGCTTCATATTGACGAAGGCGGTAATTTCATCCAACAATCGGTTTGGTCAGATTATCCGTTCATCGTTCCCGATAAAAAAACGGAAGAGAATGTTTCCGCCGGATGGAATCTTCTTTCATATAATCAGCCGGTTGCCGTTTCATCTTTTTTGCCGGGTTTCTTTCCTTTCTATGCCGTTGACGAAAAAATCGAAACTTGGTGGTCTGCCGAAACCGGACAACCGGGCGAATGGTTTCAAGTTGATTTGCGGAAAAAACCGGAAGTAAGAGCTATTCAAGTTAACTTTGCCGATCAAGATTTTAATATTCGAGCGCCGCACGATTTAATTTTCTATCGGTATGTCATTGAAGCATCCGACGATGGCGTAAATTGGGAAAAAATAATTGACAAATGTAAAAATACAAAAGATGCCGTCCATGAATTGATTGTGTTGGATAAACCGCTCGAAACCAGATACCTGCGCATTACTAACAGCGAAGAGCTGCCGGGTAAATTTTCGCTTTCCGATTTTCGGGTTTTCGGAAAAGGAAACGGTGATTTGCCCGATGAAGTCGCCGATATAAGAGCAATAAAAAATACGCAAGATACTCGAAAATACAATATAAGCTGGCAACGTCGGAAAGAAGCTTCGGGTTATATTGTCAGTGTCTTTTCGGAAAACGGAACATACGTCACTTCGGTTATGACATCGGACAATGAGTTGCGAGGCGGATTTTTTAATCGTGACACCAATTATTTGTTTACGATAGATTCTTTTAATGAAAACGGAATAACAAAAGGAACAAAAAAAGTCACCGGTACGGAAGCGTCTCGGTGGACAAGATAACAACCGGCGACAACAATACCCGAAAATAATAAGTAATTAAATAATAAATAAATGAACAGTATGAAGAAAATAATTGTAAATTTAAGCTTTTTATTGATGGCTCTCGGATGCCTGGCACAAAAAAATCCGTTTATCACCCACATGTTTACTGCCGACCCTTCGGCGCACGTTTGGGAAGACGGACGTTTGTATGTTTATGCTTCGCACGACATTTCACCTCCCAAAGGATGTGATTTGATGGATCAATACCATGTTTTTTCGACCGATGACATGATTCATTGGACTGATCACGGTGAAATTCTTCGGTCGTCCGATGTGCCTTGGGGACGTCCGGAAGGCGGATTTATGTGGGCGCCGGATTGCGCCTATAAAAACGGAACGTATTATTTTTATTTTCCTCATCCGAGCGGTACGAATTGGAATAATACATGGAAAATAGGCGTTGCAACCAGCAAATATCCGGCCAAGGATTTTGTGGTGCAAGGTTATATTCCCGACATACCCTCGCATATTGACCCCTGTGTATTTGTGGACGATGACGGAGAAGCGTATCTGTTTTACGGCGGAGGAGGTGAATGCCTTATGGGGAAACTCAAAGATAATATGATGGAAATTGACGGCGACCTGCACCCGGTGGAAGGATTGGAAGATTTTCATGAAGCCTCTTGGATTCACAAACGGGACGGAATTTACTACCTGTCGTATTCCGACAACCATGATGAAAACAATTCGAAAGATGGCGTCACCGGTGACAATCGGATGCGTTACGCCATAAGTAAAAGTATATACGGCCCATGGGAGTACAAAGGAATTTATATGGAACCGACCGACAGTTATACCAATCACGGCTCGATTGTGGAATACAAAGGACAATGGTATGCCTTCTATCACAACAGCAAACTGTCAAGCGATGTGGGAGCATTCAACGATTGGACGCGGTCTATATGCGTTGATAAGCTGTTTTATAATCCCGACGGAACGATTCAAACGGTTATTCAGACGACGGATATGAAGACGCCGATTCAGCGACCGCAGTAATCTCTGTCTTCGACTGCGTTTGACACGAGAATATTTTTAAGGTATGTTTTACTCAATTGTTTGATTATCATGTAAATTTTCATATTCAAGCGAGTCATCTACTCCCGTGTCTCGCCATACGCCTGTCCGCTTTACTGTTAACGGGTTACCTGCCATCAAAATATGAGTTGGATTTGAGCTGTAATCTTTATTCGAAACAGAACCGGCTCCAAAAATACAATAATCGGGGCTTTTTGTTCCGGGTAAGACTATACATCTATTTCCTAACCAATTATTTTTACCGAAGATAACTGAACCGTATCCTTTCCCAACTTGACGATTGTTCATATCCTTAACTTTATGAAATGGGGTATCTATTACGATAGAATCCCAACCGATTACCATATTTTCTGCAAATCTTATTTGATGACATGATACTATTTTTAACCCGCACGATGCAAAAAAATTATTTCCAAAAACAATATTTCCTGTTTTTCCTGTTGAGATAGCAGAAGCATTGCCGATATTACACCTTCCTTGAAAGACCGTCTTTCCTCCATGATTTTCCCATATAATCCCACTATTCGGAAATATAGGCACATGCATAAACCCTAAACGGATCATTCCGAAGCGAATATTATCTGATTCAATGGAAATAGTTCCTTTACATTTCACAAATTTAGGTTTGTATAAAAAAACAGGTAATTTACAAGCCTGTTTAAAAGGCAGGTAATGAAAATTAAAGTATATTGTATGAATAATTGAGCGTAATAAAAATCTGTTGTCCCAAATTTTCCGAATAGGTATCTTCATTTGTTTAAAAGTCTTTGTGAAATAATGATAAATATATTAGATAATGCGATTCGATTTATGAAAGAAATATCCACAATCCATTGTTTTTACAACTTGGAGCCAAAGGTATAAAAATTTTTTCTTCTACCCAAAAAAAGTTTACATTTTCGGGTCGCAATATTCGTACTATCTTAAGATTAATTACTACTTTTGCACCGCAAAATACACAACGAGAAAATCGAAATAATTATTAAAAACAAATAATATTTATTAAAAAAAATTCGTTATATCTCTATAAATGTCGATATAATGGGGGACAAGCCCAATGCAAGAGGATTTGAGAAAAAAGTTGGAATGAAAATCGTAGTTGCCGGAACCCGTGGAATTCCAAATATACCGGGGGGAGTGGAAACGCACTGTGAAGAATTGTATCCGAGATTAGTGAGTTTAGGATGCGAGGTTCTATTGATTCGCCGTTCATGCTATGTTTCACGAAACAATAAAATAAACTCCTATAAAGGAATTGTATTGAAAGATCTGTATGCCCCTAAGCAAAAGACTTTCGAGGCCTTCTTGCATACTTTTTTAGCTGTCTTTTATGCTAAGAAAACAAAGACGGATATTTTGCATATTCACGCTATCGGCCCTTCCATCATGACACCCTTAGCTCGTTTGTTGGGGCTGAAAGTGGTGGTTACCCATCATGGCCAAGATTATTACAGACACAAATGGGGAAAAATAGCGAAAGCGGCCTTGAAAATAGGCGAACGTTTAAGCGCAAAATATGCCAATGAATTAATTGTAATTTCGGAAAATATCAATACTTTCATTCAGCGGAAATACAAACGTTTTAATGCAAATCTCATACATAACGGAGTAAACATCCCCGTAAAATCTCCGGAAACAACATATATTCAATCGTTGGATTTAACGCCTCAAAAATATATTTTTACATTGGGACGATTTGTAAAAGAAAAGGGATTTCATGGATTAATAGAAGCTTTTACAAAATTAAATACGAAAGAGTTTAAATTGGTCATAGCGGGTGATGCCGATCATCCCGACGCTTATTCCGAAAATTTAAAACAATTCGCGAAAGAAAGCGGAGTTATTTTAACGGGATTTATCAAAGGAGAAAAATTAAATGAACTCTTTTCAAATGCGAAATTGTTTGTTTTACCTTCTTTTCACGAAGGATTACCTATATCATTGCTTGAAGCAATGAGTTATGATATGGACGTTTTAATAAGCGATATCCCGGCAAATTTGGAAATAAAACTGCCGGATGATTATTATTTCAAATGTGGAGATTGGAATGATCTGAAGAATAAAATGGAAGAAAAGTTATGTCAAAGAGAACACATAAAGTATGATTTATCAATGTATAATTGGGATACTATTGCCGAACAGACAATCGCTGTTTATCAACGATTAGCGCCAAAATAGTCATTAGACGCAATAGATATTCATAAGGGAGGTATAATAGTCTTCAGACGAATAATCTTTTTGCGCTTTTTGAGCGATGTACGTATAATCAAAAGCGGAGCGATACATTTCCTCTATTTTATTTTTAAAATCTTCTTTGTTTCCCGATTCAAACAATAGACCGTTTCGTTTTATTTCTATCAATTCCGGGATTCCTCCTATATCGGCTCCCAAGACCGGAGTACCCAAACACAAAGATTCGATTCCGCTTAAAGGATTATTTTCGTAACACTCGGAGGGGACGACAGAAAAACGGGCTTTTTCGACCAAAGATTCGACTTCTTTTCGGTCCAAATAACCTAAAAATTCAATTTTATCGTTTGCATAACGAGATTGCAGATCGTCGAATAGAGGACCTTTACCGGCTATTTTCAAGGGGTAAGGCAATTGTTGAGCAACTTGGAGCAAAGTTTCAACTCCCTTTTCTCCGGAAATTCGTCCGATATAGCAATAATAGTCTTCTTTTTCACAATTTATTAATTCATTTTTCCGAATGGATACAAAATTAGGCAAAACCATCAGTTTTTCTTCACTGAATCCGCCGGCAAGCATTTGAGATTTCATAAATTTACTGGGACAAATAAAAGCGTCTGTATATTTTTCCAATTTTTCCCGGTTCCATTTAATTGCTTCCAAGTATGCTAAAATGCTTGCCATACGGTTATTTTTCATGCAATTATACCAAATTACCGGCAGTTTGCCAGAATAACATAGATTACAGGCTTTTCCGTTTCTCATACAATCATATCGAGGGCAAAGCATTTTATAGTCGTGCAATGTCCAAACAATTTTAATTTTTTTTTGGCAAGCAATTTTTGCAATTACGGGCGATAATTGACTGTGGATGTTATTAAGATGTACCACATCGGGATGAAATTCATCTACAAGGCGATAAAAGTTATCTTTTGCTTCTTTTGAACCCAAGGGACGTGTGATACAGGTAAAAAAATCACGTATTCGAATACGGTTAAAATCAATTTCTTTCAAGAAAAATTTCGCGTAAGACGACGGAAGGTTTTGCGAATGTTGCATTGAAAATACAGCAACTTCATGTCCGTGTTCTCGTAACAAAGTT
>WRFZ01000077.1 GCA_009778655.1 Candidatus Azobacteroides sp. | reverse complement strand
GAAGTCATAATGTATTTCTGTTGCGTGCCGAATGCCACAACAATCACTTCTCCCAATTTCGTGGTTGATTCTTTGAGAGTTACATTGATAACTTCTTGATTTCCGGCATCAACGGTTGTTGATTGCATGCCTACAGACGAAAAGACTAAAGCGGCTCCTTGAGCTACATTGTTCAATTCGTAGTATCCGTTCACATCGGTAATTGTTCCCACGGTACTCCCGTTGATTTGCACGGTCACACCCGGAATCACATCACCCGTAATATCGGTCACTTTTCCGGAGACTTTTCTCCCGGATACCGATCCTTGTTGAGAATAGCCTGTGATAGCAATACAAAATGCTAACAAGGCGCATAGTAATTGAATTTTTTTCATAATATGTATTAAATATAGGGACTATTTGTCGGCTGCAAATATATACATTATTTTCTTATAACAAGTCATATTGTGCCAATTATTTTTTATTTTTTTTTGAAAATTTTGACCGACATAGAGAGGTCAATCAATAATTAGGGTAAGTTTCAAATGAATAGGAGGTCTGATGTATTATCGCTTATTTTATGCCGTACAATTGTTCATTAATTTCTGCGATATAATTCAAAATTTCGTCTTTCCCTTTTCTGTGATCGGCGGAAGTGCAAAAAATGAGAGGGAGTTCGTCCCAAGTTTCTAATAACTTAGCTTTGTATGCAGCTACATTTCCTTCTAATTTACTTTGGGAAATCTTATCAATTTTCGTAAAAACAATATGAAAAGGAATACAACAATTGCCCAAATACTCGATAAACTCCAAATCAATTTTCTGAGGTTCATGTCGGCAGTCCAGCAAAACAAAAAGACAGGTTAATTCTTCTCGTTTATTGAGGTAGGCGTCAATAATTTCCGCGATTTTTTCGCGTCCCTTTTTCCCTCGTTGGGCATAACCGTAACCCGGCAGGTCAACTAAATACCAAGCGCTGTCAATTAAGAAGTGATTGATTAATTGTGTTTTACCTGGCGTAGAAGAAGTAAGCGCCAAACCTTTTCTGTCCGTCAACATATTGATTAATGAAGATTTTCCCACATTGGAGCGGCCGATGAATGCGTATTCGGGACGACCGTCTTTCGGACACAGGTCGGGGTCGGTATTGCTGATGACAAATTCGGCTGTTTTGATGTTCATAACTTTCAATCCGTATTAATGAACTGCAAATGTAATATTTATCTTCGAAAATTCAAAGCGGTAGCCGTCGGAATGGGATAAAAAAACCTGTCACGACCGGCTTGACCCGCCATGACAGGACAATTTTAAGAAAGTTTCTTAAAGTGAATGATCCAAATTTTGCTTGATCGCTGCCAGAAAATCTTCCGTATTCAAATAATCATTCCTTGACAAGTTATCGCCATGAATCAGAATAGCGAGGTCTTTGGTCATCTTTCCGGATTCCACGGTTTCGACGCACACTTTTTCTAATTGGTGAGCAAAATCAATCAACGGCCGGTTATTATCCAATTTGCCGCGATGCATCAAACCGCGCGTCCACGCAAAAATAGACGCAATCGGATTGGTCGAAGTCTCTTTTCCTTGTTGGTATTGACGATAATGACGGGTAACGGTTCCGTGTGCAGCTTCAGCTTCCACGATTTGGCCGTCGGGCGTAATCAGTACCGACGACATCAAACCCAGCGAGCCGAAACCTTGAGCGACCGTGTCCGATTGCACATCGCCGTCGTAATTCTTACAAGCCCATACAAAGCCCCCTTCCCATTTCATAACCGAAGCCACCATGTCGTCTATCAGACGATGTTCATAGGTAATCCCGACTTTATCGAACTCGGCTTTAAATTCTTTTTCATACACTTCTTGAAAAATGTCTTTGAATCGGCCGTCGTAAGTTTTAAGGATGGTGTTTTTGGTGGAAAAATAGAGCGGCCATTTTTTGTCCAGCGCCATCTGAAAAGAAGAACGGGCAAAGCCGTAAATAGATTCGTCGGTATTGTACATAGCCATAGCGACACCGTCGCCTTCAAAGTTATAAACTTCCCAGCTTTGCGTTTCCCCTTGTTCATTGGTAAAGGTCATATTCAATTTTCCTTTCCCTTTAATTAATACATCGGTAGCTCTGTATTGATCTCCGAAAGCGTGACGTCCGATGATGATCGGTTTGGTCCAACCTTGAACGTAACGCGGTACGTTACGCATGATGATCGGTTCGCGAAAAACGGTTCCGCCTATGATATTTCGCAACGTTCCGTTCGGCGATTTCCACATTTTTTTCAATCCGAACTCTTTTACGCGGGCTTCGTCTGGAGTGATAGTCGCGCACTTGATTCCTACCTTATACCGCTTGATGGCATTCGCCGCATCAATCGTAACTTGATCGTTCGTCAAATCGCGATTTTCTATGCCCAAATCGTAATATTTGATGTCAATATCCAGATAAGGCAATATAAGTTGTTTCTTGATAAATGCCCAGATTACACGGGTCATTTCATCGCCATCTAATTCGACAACAGGGTTTTGTACTTTAATCTTATTCATGTCTGTTATAATTTATGAGTGATACGAAATATCAAATTGTTTGACGCCGAAGATACGAGTTACGTCGGTTAATTCCAATTTTTTTTCGTTAAAAAATGTTATTCCCCTGTGAATATCTGCTTTTTTAGTTGTTCAAAATGGCTTTGGCGACATTTTTCTCGCAAAGATCGCGGATGAATACCCGTTTTTTTCATTTAAAATTCCACGCAATGGGATTACTCATAAACGCTCTGTAAACATCATTCCCGTTACCGTCAACATCGGTTTTGTATTTGAGGTTAAACCGGATTTTGTCGGTTGACGAAATGGTTTCGCGATAATAATTAACAAAATCGGTCACATCAAACGCAAAAACGGCTCCGTCTTTTGAATACGCTTTCCCTGAATTTGCTTCCGGAACATTCAGCGGTTTCGATCGGATATAAAGCGTAGGACAACTATTGCTTCCGACTTCTATCTCCGGATTTAAAATCAATTCGTAAGTATGAATCAATTGATTCGAGCGATCTCTTTGCATCAGTCCGAAAAACAACAGATTGTCAATGGTATAGTTGTACAAAACGGATGACTCGATCGGCGCCGAATAATCGTCTGCCAAATACGATTGAAACGCTGCGGCATCGGCCGGAATAATTACTTTAACGCTGTCAACGGTTTTATATCGAAAATTCCTCGCCGTAAATAAAGTGGCATCTGCAATATCGGGTTGTTCCCCGTCGTCCGAATTAACGATAAAAGAAGTCCAGAGCAGATCGCCTTCTTTTAACGAAGTATTACCGGCTAATTCCGGAACATAAAACAGAGCGGACTCGTTACGAATAATGGGATGTTCTCCCATACTGTTAACCACAACCGGTTCATCATAAAAATAGTAAAGCGGTTTTCCGGAATAGTCGTCATCCAGACAACTTGTCATTGGAAACAGGAGTATAAATAAAATTCCGAAAATTTTTAAAATCTTTTTCATTTGAATTATTATTTTGTTTAAATTTGAATCCTCAATCGTTATGTAAAATTACCTATATATAGGATGAAAAAAACATCGAAAACGTTGTATGAGTTTTTAAATTTTATATATCCGAATAAAAAAAATTTCAAAAACGATGCATGTTTTTTTGTTTTTTTGAAAAAATATATACCTTTACTCGAATTTAATAAAATTTTGTGTAATTTTAGCAGCTATATTATATTTTTCCGAGAAATCGGTAACGGGAAACAAGGTATTGGAAGTCGGGACAAGTTTAAGGGGCGTTTTAGAGAATAAATTAATAAACAGGATAGTATAAGTCTCATTTTACGAAACGGATAATGGAAATTAAGTGTTTTTTTGATGTAAAATAAAGAATTTATGATTTACGATTTTGAAATGTTACAAAAGTTCTACGGCAATTTTGTCGGAAGAGTAGATGGCGCTTGCAAACGGCTCAAGCGTCCGATGACGCTTGCCGAGAAAATTCTGTATGCGCACTTGGATCCGGCAGAACACATAACCGATTACCGACGGGGCGTTGATTATGTGAATTTTCGTCCCGACCGTGTCGCTATGCAGGATGCAACGGCCCAAATGGCCCTTTTGCAATTCATGAATGCCGGAAAAGAAAAATCAGCCGTTCCGGCGACGGTACATTGCGACCATTTAATTTTGGCCGATCATGGGGCTGAAAAAGATTTAGCGGCGGCAATAGAAGTCAATCGTGAAGTGTATGAATTTCTGCGAACGGTAGCCAATGCCTACGGTATCGGATTTTGGAAACCGGGAGCCGGGATTATTCATCAAGTGGTATTGGAAAACTATGCTTTCCCCGGAGGAATGATGATAGGTACGGATTCGCATACTCCCAATGCGGGAGGATTGGGAATGATTGCCGTCGGGGTAGGGGGAGCAGACGCTTCCGATGTAATGAGCGGTATGGAATGGGAATTGAAAATGCCGCAACTGATCGGGGTTCGGCTGACCGGGAAGTTAAGCGGTTGGGCGTCGCCCAAAGATGTGATTCTGAAATTAGCCGGAATATTGACCGTCAAAGGCGGAACCAATTCGATTATCGAATATTTCGGAGAAGGCGTTTCTTCCCTGTCGGCTACCGGAAGAGCAACCATCTGTAACATGGGCGCCGAAGTGGGAGCGACTACTTCCATTTTTCCTTTCGATGAAAAAACAGTTGCTTTCCTGAAAGTTACCGGGCGTGAAGAAATTGCTCATCGCGCGCAAAAAATGGCATCGTATTTACAACCGGATCCGGAAATTTTGAAAAATCCGTCCACCTATTTCGATCGGGTCATTGAAATTGATTTATCCGCTTTGGAACCCTACGTCAACGGACCGTTTACTCCCGATGCGGCAACCTCTATTTCCGAATTGGCCGCCAAGGTGAAAGCAAACGATTATCCGCAACGCATGGAAGCGGGATTAATCGGCTCTTGTACCAACTCGTCGTATGAAGATTTAAGCAGAGCCGCTTCCATCATTCGTCAAGCAACGGAAGATAAAATTCCGGTAGCGGCGACTTTGATTGTAAATCCGGGTTCCGAACAAATTCGATATACCGCCGAACGGGACGGAATAATCGGAGACTTCAAAAAAGCGGGCGCTTTGATTATGGCGAATGCTTGCGGTCCTTGTATCGGGCAATGGAAACGGCATACCGACGATAATACACGTAAAAATTCGATTGTTACGTCGTTCAATCGTAATTTTGCCAAACGAGCCGACGGAAATCCGAATACATTCGCTTTTGTAGCATCTCCCGAAATAACGATGGCTTTGACCATTGCCGGCGACCTTTGTTTTAATCCGTTAACCGATAAATTAAAAACGAAGGACGGACGGGAAGTATTGCTTCGCGAACCCCAAGGGAGCGATTTTCCGCCCAAAGGCTTTGAGGTGAAAGACAATGGTTATCTGGCTCCGGGCGATACAAAAGAAGAAATTCGGATTGATCCCAAATCCGATCGGTTGCAACGCTTGGAAGCTTTTCCGGCTCACGTGGAAGAAGATTTGAACGGGATGCCTTTGTTGATTAAGGTAGCCGGGAAATGTACCACCGATCATATTTCGATGGCGGGTCCTTGGCTTACTTTCCGCGGTCATTTGGAAAATATTTCCGACAATCTGCTTATGGGAGCCGTAAATGCATTTAACGGTAAAACAAATTCCGTTCTGAATCAACAGACTTGCGAATACGAACCGGTTTCGACGGTTGCCAAACGGTATAAATCACAAGGAATATCATCCGTTGTCGTTGCGGAAGATAATTACGGCGAAGGCTCTTCACGGGAACATGCCGCTATGGAACCGCGCTTTTTAAATGTAAAAGCCGTATTAGCCAAAAGTTTTGCCCGTATTCACGAAACGAACTTGAAAAAACAAGGCATGTTGGCGCTTACCTTTGAAGATAAGAACGATTATGATAAGATTCGGGAAGACGACCGTATTTCTATTGTCGGCATTCAAGATTTCAAACCGGGGAAACCGCTTACCGTTGTTCTTTATCATGCCGATAAAACGCAAGATTCGTTCTCGGTAAATCATACGTTTAACGATTTGCAAATTCAATGGTATCAAGCGGGAAGTGCATTGAACTATTTGAAGAACAATAAAATATGAAGATAGAAAAACAAGGAGAGCGATTAACGGTTTCCGATCGGACGATTATTCCGTTTTCTATCGAAGGCGCCGAACGATTGGTACGGGTTGCAAGGGTAGGGGGTATCGGTATTGCTCCCGGCGCCAATAGTAATTATGAGAGCGGCTATGCTGTTTTTGAGGCAAGCGGCGGGACAGCCCCCGAACATTTGCGGGAAAAAACTTTGATAACAGCCGCTATGGAAAAAGCGTTCCCGGACGGGGAGGTAACCAATGACCGGGCGCGATTTATGTCGAACGGTAAATCGCTTGGAACTAAACAGTTCGGAGAAAAATTGGTAAGCTCATAGCTATAAATAATTAAACTCATAACAGAAAAATGAATAATTATATGAAAAAGGACTATTTAATTTACAAATTATCGGAGTCTGTAAAAACAACCTGTAAAATTGATAATGAGTTGTTTGAAAAATACAATGTAAAAAGAGGACTTCGCAATGAAGACGGATCGGGCGTCTTGGTGGGTTTGACTCAGATCGGAAATGTTGTCGGTTACGAACGCACGCCGGAAGGCGCTGTGAAAGCAATTCCGGGAAAACTGTACTATCGGGGATATGATATTGATGATATTGTTCACGACTTAATCAAAACCAAACGATTCGGTTTTGAAGAAATAGCTTATTTGATGCTTTCCGGAAAATTGCCGGATATGGAAGAATTAGCCAATTTCAAGGAATTATTGAACAGCAATATGCCTTTGGAACAAAAAACCACCATAAATATCATTGATTTGGAAGGACAAGATATAATGAATACGCTTGCTCGCAGCGTATTGGAATTGTATAACTTCGATCCGAATCCGGATGATATTTCTCCCGAAAATCTGATGCGTCAATCCATTCAACTGATTTCCAAATTTCCGACGATTATTGCGTATGCTTACAATATCTTGCGACACAGTACTCAAGGGCTTTCTTTGCATATTCGTCATCCGAGCGAAAATCTGTCTATCGCCGAAAATTTCCTTTATATGCTGAAACGGCAATATACGCCTTTGGAAGCTCGTACACTGGATTTGGTGTTGGTATTGCAAGCCGAACACGGAGGAGGAAACAATTCTACTTTTTCCGTTCGGGTAACGAGTTCAACCGGAACCGATACGTATTCTTCCATTGCGGCAGGCATCGGTTCGCTGAAAGGTCCTTTGCACGGAGGCGCCAATCTTCAGGTAGTAGATATGTTCAATCATCTGAAAGAAAATATTTCCGATTGGAAAAACGTTAAAGAAATTGACAAATATTTTGAACGGATGTTGAACAAGGAAGCGTATAACAAAACCGGATTGATTTACGGTATCGGACATGCGGTATATACCATATCGGATCCGAGGGCTATTCTGTTGAAGGAGTTGGCGCGCGATTTGGCGAAAGAAAAAGGGCGTCAGGATGAATTTGCATTCCTTGAGCTTTTGGAAGAAAGGGCCATACAAGCTTTCTACAACTACAAAGGGACTAAAAAAAGCGTATCGTCGAATATTGATTTTTATTCCGGATTTGTTTATGAAATGATCGGTTTGCCGGAAGAAATCTATACGCCCCTGTTTGCCATGTCGCGTATTGTCGGTTGGACGGCTCATCGTATCGAAGAATTGAATTTCAAGAGCAAAAGAATCATTCGTCCGGCCTATCGGAATATTTTGGATAATCAAAAGTATATTCCTATCAAAGACAGGTAAAAATCTTTTTAATATGCAACCGTTGATTTTGATTACAGGAGCAAAAGGGCAGTTAGGCTGTGAACTGCAAAAATTGATTTCGCTTTATCCGCAATATCGGTTTTTCCCCGCCGATATTGATACTATTGATTTGTGCGACAAAGAAGCGCTCGAAGGGTTTGCGAAAAAGAATCGCATCAATTATATTATCAATTGCGCTGCTTATACAGCTGTGGATAAAGCGGAAGACGATATTGCTTCGTGTTATCGGGTCAATCGTGACGCCGTTCGAAATTTGGCGGAAGTTGCCGCCGGAAAGGCAAAAATTATTCACATATCCACCGATTATGTTTTCGATGGAACGTCTCAAAGACCGCTGAGGGAAACGGATGAACCCAACCCTCAGTCGGTTTACGGGAAAAGTAAACTGGAAGGCGAGCAAATGCTATTGAAAACCGCTCCCGACAACAGTATCATTATCCGTACCGCTTGGTTGTATTCTTCTTTTGGAAATAACTTCGTTAAAACCATGATTCGCTTGGGAAAAGAAAAAGAATCCATAAACGTGGTCAGCGACCAAATCGGAACGCCGACCTACGCTGCTGATTTGGCAAAAGCCGTTTTGCGGATTATCGAAGAAAGCGAGGAAAAGAATACATTTCAATCCGGTATTTATCATTACAGCAATGAAGGCGTATGTTCATGGTATGACTTTTGTTTAAAAATTCATGAACTCGCCGGTATTAACACCTGCAAAGTCCGACCCGTTTCCACTGCCGAATACCCTACCAAAGCCATCCGGCCCGCTTACAGTGTGTTGGATAAAACCAAAATAAAAGCGACATTTCATTTGACGATTCCTACTTGGGAGGAAAGTCTGGAAAGCGCTATTCATTTCTTCAATACACCTTCCTCGTTCTGAAAATATTGAAAAAGTCCCTTATTATAAAAGGTGTGTGTGTTTTCGTCACACCTGTAATTTTTTTGTCAAAAGGGATGAAAATATAAAAATAATTCCGACTGTTTGTCTCTTGCCGCTTGTCATTGCGGACTTGATTCGCAACCTCTCGTTCCCCGTGTACCGATTTTGAACTTCAACAAATAAATCAAGCCGCATACGACTAACATGCCGATTCCGGC
>WRFZ01000076.1 GCA_009778655.1 Candidatus Azobacteroides sp. | reverse complement strand
TCTTTTGCTGTCATAGCATTATAAGCTTGTATTTTTAAAATTTTACTGAAAATAATTTGCAAAAGTACGACAAATAACTTATTTTTGCGCTTATAATTATTAACTTTTGTACCCATGAGTAAAATTTTTTATCAGTTTAATCAGACAACTCTAACTTACGATCGAATTTATGTATCTCTGAGTCAGAAGATTTGGGTTGTTTTTAAGCAATTGATCATTGGTATTGGAGTGGGCGTACTCTTGTTTGGAATCGCTACTTACGCTTTTGACTCTCCGCATGAAAAACAGTTAAAAAAAGATAATAAACTGTTATTAACTCAATATGAAGTATTGAAAAGGCGTATTGCCGAAAATGAAAAAATACTGTCCGATCTTCAGCAGCGCGATGATTTACTTTATCGGGCAATTTTTAATGCCGATCCTATTCCGGAAGCCATTCGCAGACCGGGTTTCGGGGGAACCAACCGGTATGAAAATTTGATGGATATGCCTAACTCCGATTTAGTTATTGCAACTACTCGCAGCTTGGATATCATGACCAAAGAACTTTATGCTCAATCCAATTCGTATGACGAATTGATCGGATTAATTAAAAATAAGGATGAACGTATGAAAAGCATTCCAGCGATAGTCCCTATTTCCGTAAAGGATAAAAAACAATACTCGTCGGGATTCGGTATGCGGATTCATCCGCTTTTTGGCGATTGGCGCATGCATACCGGATTGGATATTACCGCTGATGCCGGTACTCCGATTCATGCGACAGGGGACGGCGTTGTTGAAGCGGCTTCATGGGAAGGCGGATACGGAAACCGTATTCTTATTAATCACGGATTCGGATACGAATCACTTTACGGACATTGTAAAGATATGCTGGTACGACCGGGACAAAAAGTTGTTCGCGGACAAGTAATCGGAACGGTAGGTATGACCGGAATCGCCAGCGGAAATCATGTCCATTATGAAGTTTTAGTCAAAGGGAAATGGGACAATCCGGCAAAATACTTTTTCATGGATTTGAGTCCGCAGGATTACGACGAAGTGTTATATATTTCCGAAAACAGATAAGCGTATTTTGTTCGCCCGATGAAGCCTTTCAAGCAGGAAAAAATTCTCTATTCTATTCAAGAAGTTGCGGAAATGTTTGATGTGAATGCTTCCCTGCTTCGCTATTGGGAAAAGGAATTTAATTCTATTATTCGTCCTTACAGGTCGGAAAAAGGAACCCGGCAATACCGGGAAGAAGACATTGAAGCCATTCGTTTAGTGTATCATTTGGTAAAAGAAAAAGGACTGACTTTAGTCGGCGCCAAGCAAAAATTGAAAGACAATAAAGAAAGCGTAGTCCATACCGAAGAAATTGTACACCTTCTCAAATCCATCCGTTCCGAATTATCGGTTTTGAAAGACGAAATAGAGGAAATGGAGAAGCACGTCCTCAATGACTGATTTTCTCCGAAAACTTCTTTCAAGTTTTTCAAAAAAGTAAGTTCAAAATAATTGTTTTTGTACTTTAGTTTTAATAGGGTGAATTTTCAAATTCTCCAAACAGTTCTTCCAAGTCAATTTCCAATCCTTTAAGCGCTTGCACCGGAACTTTTCCTTCGTATTCATACGTTATGCAGCGACTGTATTTCCCGTTCGGTTGCAGTAAAAATACGGTAATCGCTTCATCTTTCGGATACACTATCCAATATTCCGGGACGCCGGCAGCCTCATATACATCATACTTTTCGGTCACATCATATCGCGTAGTCGAAGGAGATTGTATTTCTATCACTAAATCGGGAGCGCCGATACATCCCCGTTTATCTAATTTGGTCAGATCGCAAATCAAGCAAATATCCGGTTGAACAACCGTATAAATTTTATCATTGGCTGTTTCACCGGTTTTATTGGGTAAACGTACATCAAAAGGAGCATCATACACTTGACATTTCCCTTTTCTTTTTCTGATAAAAGAAGCCAATTCATATACTAATTTATGGGATAATCTTGCATGTTTTGTGGTTGCCGCCGGCGACATCATCCGGATAAATCCGTTAATTAATTCCCGTCTTTTATCGTCTAACCATGTCAGATAATCGGCATACGTATAGCGCTTGGCTTCGTCTAAACTCAATACGAAATTATTGCCGTAAAGAGTTAAGGGTTCTTCTACCTTCATCGAATCGGTTTTTGGTGGTTTGCAATAGTTGTTCGGTTTTTTCTCTGCCTTCATAACATTAATAATAGCAAAATTTTATTATAATTCATAATTCATAATTCATAATTCATAATTCATAATTCATAATTTTTTATCACTTCTCAATCCTAATCCGGGCATCAACGGCAATAATTCCTTTTTCTGTTGCTAATAAAGGATTAATATCCAGCTCTTTAATTTCGGAAGCAAAACGAAGTAAAGCCGACAACTGAACGACAATCTTTGCGAATTGGTGTTCATCAATGCCTTTTTGTCCGCGAGCGCCTTGGAATACTTTATATCCTTTCAGCGAACGGATCATTGAAAGGGCTTCTTCCGTAGCGAGCGGCGCTAAACCGGAAGCTACGTCTTTGAATATTTCCACAAAAATACCTCCCAATCCGCAGAGAACGATGTGTCCGAATTTTTCTTCGTATTTGGCTCCGGCAAACAGTTCAACACCTTTCAACATTGGTTGCACCATCACCGCTTTTGCTTGCGGAACTTCCATTAATCGTTGAAATTCGAAATACAGATGTTCCGGCGATCGAATATTCAAAACAACGCCTCCTACATCTGATTTGTGAACCGGTCCGACTACTTTGGCTACGACGGGGAATCCCACTTTTTCTGCAAATCGGCGAATTTCTTCTCCATCCGAAGAAGAAAATTCTTCAACCATCGGAATGCTTGCCGCTTGAAACAATTTTTGTACAAGTTCCGGGGCAATGTAACCCGATTCGGGAATATTGTCAATGATTCGGCGAACCAAAGGAATATCCACGCCTTTTAACTCTAAATTATTTGCTAAGGGATGCGGCGTTTTTAACACTTTGATTAATGCTTCGGCCAAACCTACTTCATCGCTGAAATTCACATGCCCTTTCTTAACAAAGAAATCGGTTTCATCCCAAGCCGTACTCACTGACGGAAGAATCGGGAAAATCGGTTTCCGGCAGGATTTCATTTTCCGGTCCAATACATCATAAGCTTCGTAAACGCGCGTTAAACCCGGACTCCCGAAAATAACCGCTATCCCGTCAATATTCGTAAATTTATTTTCGCAATAATCAATGGCTGTGGCCAAGTGATCCGGTCCGCCGGTTCCGATAATATCAATCGGATTACTGACCGAAGACCCTGGAAGCAATTGTTTTTTCAATTTTTCGGCAAGGGCGGTTCCCGACAGATTGGGAATTTCCAATCCTCCTTTTGACAAGGCGTCGGTCAAGATAACGGCCGGCCCGCCGGCATGGGTGACAATAGCTAAATTATTTCCTTTCAATTCTTTTAAGGTAAATACCGCTCCGATTGTCGCCAATTCTTCACGGCTGTGACAGCGAACAACTCCCGCTTTCCGGAACAAAGCTTCTACGGCTAAATCCGGATTGGCCATTGCGCCTGTGTGGGAGGAGGCTGCGCGAATTCCCGATTCGGACGATCCGGATTTAATCGCCGCTATTCGACAACCTTTTTGAATCAGCGAAGTTGTACTTTCCAATAATTTATCCGGATCTTTTATACTCTCGATATATAACAGTTTAATTTTGGGATCGGTTTCCGGATTAAAATTCTGATCCATATATTCCAGAATGTCCTCAACGCAAATCTGCGCGGCATTACCCACCGACCATACGGAATTGAAACGCAAACCCATCCGGATGGAAGATTCCATAATAAATAAACAAGTTCCGCCCGAACTGGAAATCATATCAACGCCCATCGGATCCATTTCCGGAATAGGCAGGGTGAATAAACTGTGGTGATAACGGTTCAGCATCCCGATGCAATTCGGGCCGATAAGGCTTGCGCCTGCTTCGTTGATTACTTCAACGATTTGTTTTTCCAATTCGCCGCCTTCAACCGTTTCTTCTCCGAATCCGGCGGTGAACATAATGAACGCTTTCACCTCCTTTTCTTTAGCTAACACGGTAATGGTATCCAGACAAGCCGCCGCCGGAATAGCGATAATGGCCAAATCGGTTGGCGGAATATCATAAACAGATTGATAACTTTTCACGCCTTGAACAATTTCTTCTTTCGGATTAATCACGTAAAGATCGCCCTCATATTTGCCGTTGATAATATTACGAACGCAGTTTCCGCCCGGCTTGGAGGTTTTGTTGGAACCGCCTACTACTACTATACTTTTCGGATTGATAAGTTCTTTATTAATCATAATGCAATTTTTTTGATTGGATATTTTATGCAAAGATAATAAAAATTACGCAATCATTATAATTCATAATTTGAAATTCATAATTCATTTTGTATCTTTGCATCATAATAAAAGAAAGGAAAAAGATATGGATGCAACTGTTGTAAATCCGCCCTTAAACGCTATGCAAATACATTTCCTGCAATCACTTCGGTTTGTTAAAACTGATGAAATGTTTCAAGAGTTGAGGCAGATTATTAGCGATTACTATTTCAAAAAAACGGAAGAAGAAACAGACAAGTGGTGGGAAGAAAATGATATGACCAATAAAAAATTGGACGAGATGTTTTTATACTCACATCACCGAATTTCTGACAAATGAAAATAGTACTTGACACTAATTGTCTGTTACTTGCCGTACCAAAAAAATCGAACTATCATTGTATATTGACGGCTTTGCAACAAGGCCGTTATACATTGTGCTATTCCAATGATATACTAATGGAATATGAAGAGATGTTGGTACGCTTTTACACACAACAAATAGCCGGTCATGTTTTGAGCTTCGTTTTTTATTCGATAAATACATTGATGATTACGCCGTATTTTCAGTGGAATCTGATTTCTGCCGACGCGGATGACAATAAATTCGTGGACTGTGCTCTCAATGCGGGAGTTGATTATATCGTCACTAACGACCGGCATTTCAATGTACTGAAATCACTTAATTTTCCACCGATAAATGTCATTGACATAGAAACTTTTAAAAATCTGTTGAATTTATAATTTTCAATTATCAATTAAATTAATATATAAACTAAATGGAACATTCATTATCAATCTACAATACGCTAACCCGGAAAAAAGAAGTTTTTGAACCTTTACATTCGCCCCATGTCGGAATGTATGTTTGCGGTCCGACGGTTTACGGTGATCCGCATTTGGGACATGCCCGTCCGGCCATTACGTTCGATATTCTTTTTCGCTACCTCAGACATCTCGGATATAAAGTACGATACGTTAGGAACATCACGGATGTCGGACATTTAGTGAATGACGCCGATTCGGGCGAAGACAAGATAGAGAAAAAGGCCCGCTTGGAAAATTTGGAACCGATGGAAATAGTCCAATATTATTTGATCCGCTATCAAAAAGCGATGGAAGCTTTGAATGTCCTTCCTCCGAGTATCGAGCCTCATGCCAGCGGACACATCATCGAACAGATTCAAGTAACGAAAGAAATTCTCGACAAAGGATATGCCTATGAAAGCGAAGGTTCGGTTTATTTCGACGTTGAAAAATACAATAAGCAATATCAATACGGAGTTTTGTCGGGACGTAACATTGAAGATATGCTGAATACGACCCGGGAATTGGAAGGGCAGGAAGAGAAACGCAACAGCATTGATTTTGCTTTGTGGAAAAAGGCTTCTCCGGAACATATCATGCGATGGCCTTCGCCTTGGAGCGACGGTTTTCCGGGCTGGCATCTCGAATGTACGGCCATGGGAAAGAAATATTTAGGCGAAACATTTGATATTCACGGCGGAGGAATGGATTTAATTTTTCCGCATCACGAATGTGAAATTGCGCAAAGCGTTGCTTCGACCGGTCATGAAGCGGTAAAGTATTGGATGCACAACAATATGGTTACGGTCAATGGTCAAAAGATGGGAAAATCCTTGGGTAATTTTATTAACTTGGAAGAATTTTTCTCCGGCAATCATCCGATGTTAACGCAAGCATATACCCCGATGACTATTCGCTTTTTTATTCTTCAAGCGCATTACCGGAGTACGGTTGATTTCAGTAATGAAGCTTTGCAGGCCTCCGAAAAAGGTCTCGACCGTTTATTGGAAGCGTATAAGAATATCAGTCGCTTGGAGGCGAAAGCGTCGGTTTCAACCCTTTCTATTGATGAATTGCGACAAAAATGCTACGAAGCGATGAACGATGATTTGAATACGCCGATAGTCATCTCGTATCTTTTTGAGGCTTCCCGCAGAATCAATGCGGCAATTGACGGACACATTGCGCTTACGTCCGGTGATATTGAAGATTTGAAACAATTTTTCGATTTGTTTTTATTTGATTTGCTGGGCATTCGCGACGATTCAAAGGCCCAAAACGCTTCCTACGATTCATTTGCGAAAGCCGTGGATCTGTTATTGCAAGTTCGACAGCAAGCCAAACAAAACAAGGATTGGGCGACATCCGACAAGATTCGGAACGAGCTGGCTGCTGCCGGATTTGAGATAAAAGACACGAAAGACGGCTTCGAGTGGCAATTGAAATCAAAGTAAACTGTACATTCCGCCGGGTTTACATCGTACCAATCCGTTCATTTCAAGTTCAAACAAAAGTACCGATAACCGACTGACCGGCAGATTGAGTTCGATTGCCAACAGGTTTAGTTGCATACTTCCGGCTTTGGAAAGAATTTCCATTACTTTTTGCTCTTCCGGATTCAATTCCGGAAAAAGGACCCGTTGAACGGCTTGTGTTCGTCCGGGCGCCGGTGAATCGCTCCAATTCATTTCCCGGAAAATATCATCCGCTGAAGTAACCAATGACGCTTTTTTATTTTTAATCAATAAATTACAACCTTGCGAATATTTATCGCCTATTTTTCCCGGAAAGGCGAAAATATCGCGATTGTACGAATCGGCAATGTTCGCGGTGATTAAAGCGCCGCCTTTTTGAGCCGATTCAACAACAACGGTGCAATCGGATATTCCAGCGACGATGCGGTTTCGTTTGACAAAATTCTGCCGATCGGGATTGGTTTCGCTGATAAAATCGGTCAGCAGACCGCCTGCGTTGATCATTTCCACTGCCGTATTTCGGTGTACCGACGGATAAATCCGGTCTAATCCGTGCGCCAATATTCCTACGGTAGCTAAATTTTCACGCAATGCCGCTCGATGAGCCGCAATGTCAATTCCATAGGCCAATCCGCTGACAATGAGACTGTCGTGAAAAACTTCGCGAATATTGTGAAGTAATTGATCGGTTATTTCCTTCCCGTAAGTCGTTGCATTGCGCGTTCCGACAATACTGATGATTTTTTCGGCATTCAAATCGGCATTTCCATGAAAATAGAGCATAATCGGGGCGTCAACACATTCTTTCAAACGATCGGGATAACCGGAATCGGTGATAAACAAAGGCGTAATGCGTGCTTTTTCAATAAAACGGATTTCCTTTTCCGCTCTCTGCAAAATTTCCGGACGATGAATCTCATTGATTATTCGTCGGGATAAGCCGGAAATTTTTTCAACGATATGCTTTTTTTCCGTAAACAATAAAGCGACATCGCTTGAGTTTTCAATGATTTGCTTGGCGGTAATGTTACCGATTCCTTTGACAAGCGTAATGCCTATCCGGTAGATTAGGTCTTGATTAAACATTTTTATCGAATTTTGGGTAAATTATTTGCAAAGTTATAAATAATCTTTCAATTTCTCATCATAAAAATCACCGCGAGAAAGTTTTCCGTTTATTAAAATAGCGGCCTCAATTGTTCCCTTACAACACAAAGCGCGATCGCTCTTGCGATGAATGGTTTGATAAAAGAATATTTTAGCGCCTTTTCTTTCAACCGTCAGCGAAGAAATAAAAATATCGCCGCCGGTCAAAGGAATTTTGTAATGAAGATCGGCTCTCACAACAACGGGATCCACGTTTATCCCATGCGATTCTTTGAAGGTCATTCCCAAGCTGTACATAAATTCATGCCGGGTATTTTCCATGTAATGCAAATAATTAGCATTGTTTACAATTCCTTGTGTGTCGCATTCGTAATCGCGAACCTTCATTTCAATTTCAAAATTTTTTTTCATAAGTAAATAATTTGTTTTTAAGGTCATATGGAACTTGCAACATGTTCATGTTCTTGTATGTAATTTTTACATACAAGCTTCATAAGTGACGTTATTTATTTTTTGCTTTGAATTTGCAAAGATAAATTATTTGTTTCGGTTATTACGGAAAAAACGGAAATAAATTCATCTGTATTCAAAAACCCATTTTACCTTTACCACTGTAATGAACACGGTACGGCCGGATGAAATTCGTATTACCCATTTCTCTTAAATAATAACTTGCATAATTTACATTATTGTTCAGAGCATAAAAAGGCGGCCTCATAACTCGTGAACTTAAAGAGGTTGATAAATTGAAAGCATTATTCCAATAAAAATTTTCGTCAGCGTACATATAATAATTATTATTTGGTTGTAAAAGTTCAAAATAACCATCATTATTTGAAGTTGTTCCATATAAATATGATGAATCTTTATCTAAAAAAATAACGTTTGCATAAGGAATACTTATTTCGTTTATGTCTACAATACGTCCATTGATAGTAATTTGAGAAAAGATATTGCAAAAAAATATCGAAAATATTAAAATAAAAGGTATACTTTTCATTTTTTAATACTTAAGATATATTATTCAAAAATAAGTCAGCAATAGAATAAATGTGACTTTTGTCTGTACCGCAACAACCGCCGAATATATT
>WRFZ01000075.1 GCA_009778655.1 Candidatus Azobacteroides sp. | reverse complement strand
GTAAAGTAATTAATTTTCGCGTCAAATGTAAGTATAAATTTTAATTTATGCAAACATTTTTGTTAAAAAAATCAAATCACCCCAATAATTAAGTATAAATGTAGATTCATTCGAGTCATCAAAGTAATTCAAACGGGAGGAGTTAAAGCCGTGATTTTCTATTGTGCCGCAACAAATTCTCTTTGCGAGGATTTAGAGATGAAAACGAATTACGGACGATTCTTTTTTTTTCATAATATAATAAAATTTGTATCTTTGTAGCTTATTAATTTAAACTATGGCAAAAGTAATTATTATCGGAGCAGGAGGCGTAGGTACCGTCGTCGCTCACAAAGCGGCTCAAAATCACGCTGTTTTTACGGATATTCTCTTGGCAAGCCGGACTAAATCCAAATGCGACGCGATTGCCGATGCAATCGGAACCCGTTACGGCAATAAAAAAATAGAAACCGCACAAACAGATGCGGATCAAACGTCGGAATTAGTCGCTTTATTCAAACGCTTCCGCCCGGAATTAGTGATCAATGTCGCCCTACCCTATCAAGATCTTACCATTATGGACGCTTGCTTGGAAACGGGAGTAAATTACCTCGATACAGCAAATTATGAACCGAAGGATGAAGCTAAATTCGAATACAAGTGGCAATGGGCCTACCAAGATAAATTCAAAGGCGCCGGATTAACCGCAATCCTCGGATGCGGATTCGATCCGGGCGTGACCAGTGTTTTTACCGCTTATGCGGCTAAACATCATTTCAGTAAACCGGAATACTTAGACATTGTTGATTGCAATGCCGGCGATCACGGAAAGGCTTTTGCCACCAATTTTAATCCGGAAATCAACATCCGGGAAGTAACTCAAAAAGGAAAATATTGGGAAGGCGGGAAATGGGTCGTCACCGAGCCGCATGAAATTCATAAACCGTTGACTTATCCGAATATCGGCCCGAAAGAATCGTATGTTATTTATCACGAAGAATTGGAATCGTTGGTCAAGAACTTTCCTACGCTCCAAAGAGCGCGTTTCTGGATGACTTTCGGTCAAGAATACCTCACGCATTTACGAGTGATTCAGAACATCGGTATGGCTCGAATTGACCCTATCCTATATAACGGTGTGGAAATCGTTCCGATCCAATTTTTGAAAGCGGTGTTGCCCGACCCGGGCGAACTTGGAAAAAATTATACGGGAGAAACCAGTATCGGATGCCGTATCAAAGGCTTGGATAAGAAAGGTAAAGAACTGACTTATTATGTTTACAACAACTGCCTCCACCAAGAGGCTTACAAAGAAACGGGAGCGCAAGGCGTAAGTTACACGACCGGCGTTCCGGCAGTGATTGGCGCGATGATGTTTTTGAAAGGTCTTTGGAAGAAACCGGGCGTTTTCAACGTGGAAGAATTTGATCCCGATCCGTTCATGGAGCAACTGAACAAACAAGGTTTGCCGTGGCACGAAATCTTTAACGGAGATTTGGAAACCGATTGATTCTCTCCAAAGCGCCACTCCACGTAAAAAAGGGGATTGCGGGTCAAGCCCGCAATGACAGAGGACAGAAAGTTAAAAATTAAAAAGCGTGTTAAATAAAAAATTATAAACCAAAGCTAAAACTGATTAAAATTATGAGCGAAAAAGAAAAAAATTCAGAAATGAAAGAACAAAAAGAACAAGTTAGTCCTATTTCGGAAAAACTGAAAGCGTTGCGTGCAGCGACGGATAAAATCGAGAAAAATTTCGGAAAAGGATCCATTATGAAATTAGGCGATAACGCCGTTGAAGAAGTGGCGATTATTTCCTCCGGGTCCGTCGGATTGAATGCGGCGCTGGGAATAGGCGGTTATCCGCGAGGAAGAGTGATTGAAATCTACGGGCCTGAATCATCGGGAAAAACGACTTTGGCCATCCATGCCATTGCGGAAGCCCAAAAAGCCGGAGGTATCGCCGCTTTCATTGATGCGGAACACGCTTTCGATCGTTCTTATGCCGAAAAATTAGGCGTTGACGTTGAAAATTTGTGGATTTCCCAACCGGACTCCGGAGAACAGGCTTTGGAAATTGCCGAACAACTGATTCGTTCCTCGGCAATTGATATCATCGTTATTGATTCGGTGGCCGCATTGACGCCCAAAGCGGAATTGGAAGGCGAAATGGGAGATTCCAAAATGGGTCTGCAAGCCCGTTTAATGTCGCAAGCCTTGCGTAAATTAACGGCGGCAATTAATAAAACCAATACGACTTGTATATTTATCAACCAGTTACGCGACAAAATCGGAGTATCCTACGGAAGTCCGGAAACAACAACCGGCGGTAATGCGCTCAAATTTTACGCATCCGTCCGGCTCGATATTCGTAAAATTGCTTCGCTGAAAGACGGAGAAGATGTAAAAGGAAATCAAACGCGGGTAAAAGTTGTGAAAAACAAACTGGCGCCTCCATTCCGTAAAGCCGAATTTGACATTATGTTCGGAGAAGGGATTTCCAAAACAGGCGAATTGGTTGATTTGGGATCCGATTTGAATATCATCAAAAAAAGCGGAAGTTGGTACAGCTACAATGAGACGAAATTGGGACAAGGCCGCGATACCGCCAAAGAATGTCTGCGCGATAATCCCGAATTAGCCGAAGAAATTGAAAGCAAAATCATGGCGGAATTGAAGAAGAAGAAATAAAAGGAATAACAACCATGTCTATCGTTACTTGGCAGATTATCGGCATCGCCGCAACAATTGTTGCATCCGTTTCAAATCCTATCGAATCGGCGTAAAAATTTTATCATCCCCGAATTTCTTTCATAAAAACGAATAACATGGTACCTTTTTCTGAAAATCAGCATTTTACTCCGCAAAGAACCGGATCTATTGAAGTTATTTGCGGTTCCATGTTTTCCGGAAAGACGGAAGAATTGATCCGACGGCTGAAACGAGCGCAATTCGCTAAGCAAAAGGTGGAAATCTTCAAACCGGCGATGGAAACCCGGTATTCCGAAGAAAATATTGTTTCGCATGATCAAAATGCAATTCCTTGCACGCCGGTAGAACATTCGGGAAATATCTTGCTGCTTTCGAGCGGAAGAGACGTAATCGGAATTGATGAAGCGCAATTTTTCGACGAGGGAATTTCGCTGATATGTAACCAATTAGCTAATCAAGGAATTAGGGTTATCGTCGCCGGTTTGGATATGGACTACAAAGGAAATCCGTTTGGTCCCATGCCTGCGCTTTGTGCAATAGCGGACGATGTTACCAAAGTCCATGCCATCTGTGTGGAATGCGGTCAATTGGCCGGATATTCCCACCGTTTGGTTCACAACGAGAAATTGGTACTTCTCGGTGAACGAGAAGAATATCAACCGCTTTGCCGAAATTGCTTTAAAAATAAAACAATACCTTGAATAAGTAAAGGGTGTTTCGCTTGATAAATTAAAATACGCATAATGAACAGACAAGAATTAAAGCCTTTTTTTCAAAAAATAACGGAAGCGCTGGAGCAAAAACGGCTCAAGGAAGTATTTGACGGAATAAATGCTCTTTTGACTAATTTATCGAATTGGCAGTTAAACGAAAACTTGTCCGAATGGGAAGACAATTACAAAAGAATGTTGCTCTATTTGTCTGAAGGCGTTAACGATCCGGAACAAGAGAAAATTTATACGGATTTACTTCGTTCGGTTTATCAGCTGACCGATCAAACGATTGCAGAAATCAAAACGCTTGAACGTTGGACGTATCCGTATGAATTACGCCGATCTCCGACTTTTCAAGTTTCCGAAACGTCGGAACAACTGATCGGCATGACGGATGATTGGAGCGGAAAAGTTACGTTGGTTGATTTAATGGAAGACGGCGAAGAAAAAAAGAAGACCCTGCAAAAAATGGAAGAGGAAAGAGGAGAGATCGAAGAAAAACTCTTTCGCAAAATTTGGTTAAGTAACTTATGGAAAGAGGATGAACAAAACCTTTGGTTGCAAGCATTGAATAACAAACTTTATCCAATATCTTCACAATGCCTTATTATTTCAGCGATTACACTGAATTTGGAAGAAATTTTCGATGAACGGAAAGTGCAAGTATTGTTGGATACTTGTGAACAGGAGCAGGAAGAACTTCGCCAACGGGCATTGACCGGCTTACTTTTATTTTTGCGCCGCTACGATAAACGTTTATATCTCTATCCGAACATCAACAATCGCTTGCAATATTTAGCCGAACAAAACCGGTTTATCAAAGATATTCGTTATATTATCTTGCAATTTATTCTGAGTAAAGAAACCGAAAAAATTACCCGCATCATGACGGAAGAAATTATCCCCGGCATGATGAAAATCAGCCCGAAATTGAATAATAAAATGCGTATGGACGAATTATTCGGCGAAACCGGAGTGGACGAAAAAAATCCCGAATGGCAAAATATCCTTGAAGAGTCCGGCTTAAGCTCTCGTTTACAGGAATTTTCCGAATTGCAATTGGAAGGAGCCGACGTCATGCTTTCCTCTTTTATCCATTTGAAAAATTTCCCTTTTTTCCGGGAAATACACAATTGGTTTATTCCTTTTGTTTCCGATTCTTTGACAATGGAAAACCTGCCGATCCCGGATCTTTTGAAAATTTTGCTCAAATCCAATCTGTTGTGCAATTCCGATAAATATTCTTTTTATTTCAGTATCTCTCAAATGACGGACACTTACAGAGAAATGATGTCGGGACGATTTTCCGGCGATTCTTCCGCCATTAGGGAGCTGCTGCAAGAAGAATTGCCCGACAATCCTTCCGATAAGATTCATCCGGTTGCGCGTCAGTATATTCAAGATTTGTATCGTTTCTTTAAATTATTTCCCCGTCACAACGATTTTGACGATGTATTTGAAATGCAGCCCGATTTTTACAAGATACCTGCCATTGCTCGATTCATTTCCGATCAAGAAAGTCAAATGATAATCGGGGAATATTATTTTCAGAAAAATCATTTTACGGAAGCCGCCGAAATTTTTGAGCAAGCGTTGCAAGATAACCCGAATAACGAAACTCTTTTGCAGAAAAAAGGCTATTGCCTGCAAATGCTGGGAAAATTAGAAGAAGCGCTGTCCGTCTATTTGAAAGCCGAATTGTTAAATTCCAATCATTCATGGACCATCAAAAAACTTGCGTATTGTTACCGGGCATTGAAGCAGCCCCGCGAAGCGCTGGAATATTACCGGAAAGCCGCCGCTTTGAATCCGAACAATTTGTCCATTGAACTTCATATCGGTCATTGTTATTTGGAGTTAAAGGATTATTCCGAAGCGCTGAAATGTTATTTTAAAGTAGAATATTTATCCGACAACAAAGAAAAGGCGTGGAGGCCCATTGCGTGGTGTTCTTTTCTGACCGGTAAATACAAAGAAGCGTCGGACTATTATACCAAAATATTGGAAAGCAATCCCAATGCCGTTGACTATCTCAATGCGGGGCATACCTGTTTGGCAATGGGAAAAAACAAAGAAGCGTTGAATCTCTATCGCCGAGCGATCAATGCTCAAGACGATTCATTTGAAAAATTCCTTGAATCTTTCACGGCAGACATCCCCGATTTGTTACAGGCCGGCGTGAACCGGGATAATATCCCCATTTTATTGGATTGCTTAACGTATGGAATTTATTAGATTAAACCTATGAAAATATCACGCGCTTACATCAGACGATTTTTACCGTTTATTTTATTATTATTCTTTATTTTAATTTCATGCCGTTTCAACAAGAACAACTCAAATGCGGTTGAAGACCTTATGCAAATCTTTCGTAAGGGAGAAATCAATGTTCTTACCTTGTCCGGCTCCATGTCCTATTTTATTTACAAAGGCGAACCCAAAGGATATGAATACGACTTGTTGAGCGATTTTGCCAAAAGTCTCAATCTGAAAATAAACATTCGTCTGGCCGAGAATGAAACGAAACTCACGGAAATGCTGCTTCAAGGCGAAGGGGATTTGATCGCTTACAATATCCCCATAACCAATACCGGGAAAGAACAAGTATTATACTGCGGACGCGAAGTAATCAATGAACAGGTTTTAGTTCAGCGAGCCAATAAAGGCGATACCCTTATAACCGATGTTACCGGTTTAATCGGGAAAGAGGTATGGGTTATTCACAACAGCAAATTCCATAAGCGGTTAAAAAACTTAAATGATGAATTGGGCGGAGGCATCCGTATCCGAACCATTGAAAAAGATACCGTCAATGTCGAAGATCTGATCGAAATGGTTTCGAAAGGAGAAATTCCTTATACGCTGAGCGACGTTGATATGGCAAAATTCAATAAAACCTATTTCAATAACATTGATATTACTTTATTAGTCGGTCATTCACAGCGTTCTTCATGGGCGGTTCGAAAAACAAATCCCTCATTGGCGGAAGCTGTTGATAAATGGTTTGAGGACAACCGGAATGCTCCGGAATACAAGAGAATTGTCAAACGTTATTTTGAAGTGAGCAAGATGCCCCTCGGAAATGAACCAATACCGAAAATCAACGCCAAACGAATTTCACCTTTTGACGACTTTTTTAAAGAATATGCCCGTGGAATTAATTGGGATTGGCGCTTGTTAGCTTCCATTTCGTATCAAGAATCCCGTTTTTTTACCGATTGTGTATCATGGGCAGGCGCCGCGGGACTGATGGGTTTAATGCCGGAAACAGCGGAAGAACTCGGTTTACCGCCGGACCAAATATATGATCCGGAAAAAAACATCAAGGCCTCTGCCGGATACATCAAAAAACTGAATCGTTTATTCTCTACCATTGAAAATGAGGACGAACGAATCAAATTTATCGTCGCTTCGTATAATTCCGGGCCGGGACACGTTCTCGACGCACAAGCTTTAGCCTTGAAATTCGATAAAAATCCCGAAGATTGGAATGACGTAGAAGAATATCTCAAGCTGAAAAACCTGCCGGAATATTATAACGATCCGGTATGCAAATCCGGGTATTTCAGAAGT
Source organism: Candidatus Azobacteroides sp. (assembly GCA_009778655.1). Taxonomy (GTDB): domain Bacteria; phylum Bacteroidota; class Bacteroidia; order Bacteroidales; family Azobacteroidaceae; genus Azobacteroides. The sequence goes on along the minus strand of WRFZ01000075.1, from coordinate 1,882 downwards.
ACGGAAACGGTAAATTATGTTCAAAACGTTATCGAGCGATGGCGCTATTATCAAGAAAAAGTGAACAATTAATACTTCATCAATCAATTAATTAAACAATTGTAAATTATGAATATTCATTATTATGCATCACCCGTTGGAATCTTGGAAATAAAAGCCGACGACCAAGCAATCGCCGGTCTTCGTTTGCTTAAAAATCCCCCCGACAGCCGACAAACCTCTTCAAATCCCTTAATCAAAGAAACATGCGTCCAATTGGATGAATACTTTGCAGGCAAACGCCAAACATTTGACTTGCCTCTGTCTCCCCAAGGAACCGATTTTCAACAAACCGTATGGAAACAATTACAAGAAATCCCTTACGGTCAAACAATCAGCTACTCCCAATTAGCGAAAGCCATTCGGCATCCGAAAGCCTGTCGCGCCGTAGGCTCGGCAAACGGTAAAAACCCGATAGCGATCATCATTCCCTGTCACCGCGTTATCGCTTCGGACGGCGGTTTAGGCGGATATGCGTATGGAATAGATGTCAAAAAACGACTGCTTGATTTGGAAAAAAGGTAACCTTTTTTGGCAGATTCAATAATAATTTGTACCTTTGCACCGTTTTCTGATTAACTTTAACAAAAGCCTGATAAACACAGACTAAATCTCCGAAACACGGAGCGCTTGCCGGAACGGCAAGTGGAGTATTTACGTAAAAAATAAGATATGAGGTATTTAAAACCGACTCTCTTTCTTCTGTTGGTATGTTTCTTAATCATGGGGTCGCAAACGAAAGAGGTCAAACTTACCGAAGGTATTCAACCCGGAAATCTTGCTCCGGAAATTAATCGGCAAGATATCAACTTAAAAGGTAAAAAATTTGTCTTACTTCAATTTTGGGCTGCCTACGACGCCCGATCAAGAATGTTGAATGCACAAATGCACAATGTGATTTCACAATCGGGAACAGAGGATATTCGTTTAGTTTCTGTCTCCTTTGATGAAAATGAAGCCGTGTTCAAAGGAGTTGTGAAAGCCGATCGTTTGAATCCGGCAACTCAATTCAATGATCCTCAAGGAAAAAACTCCGAAATTTTCAAAACGTATCATTTGGAATCCGGATTCGGGAACCGATTGATCAATTCGGAAGGGATTATTATTGCTAAAGACGTGAACCCACAGGAGATTCTCGGATATATCGGACGGTGATTACCGGTATTCTGTCAAGACAATCAAAGCGTCTTTCGTTACGCGAGGATTTATATTTACATCCTATTCATATTTTGTATAGTTTCTTGTCTAATTTATAAAAATAATTCGCAAAATATTTGCATAAGTTAGAATATTTCATTATCATTGCGGTGAAATTGAATGTAAATGAGAAAAAATTAAAATAAGTTTAACAAAAAACAGTACAGAGTCATGTTTGGAAGCAGAAGTTTTTTAGTTCTCGGCGGCTCTGCCGCCGATATTGTGAGCCTTGTAAAAGGCGGATACGAAATCGCCGATTGTCAATTTTCTTTTGAACAGGGAATTGATGTCAGAGGAAAAGCAACGACAAGGGTATATTGTGGAATAATGCGTATAACGCTGTCACAATTACCGCCTAAAGTGATTACCGAATGGGCGCTTAATTCCAAAAGATACCATGATGGCGCCATAATAGTTCTTGATGCGGAAAATATGCCGCTGGAAAAAACGCTTTTTGAAAAAGCAGCTTGTATCGGTTTTAAGATTGAATCTTCTAAATCGGGAGAAGAATACGCCAATACGGAAATTACTTTACAAGCAAAAAAAATTATTGTAGGAAACGGAATTGAATTCGAAAATGAATGGACTATTTAAATTTAATTAATTATGAGTGCATTACAACCTTTAGCTCATCATGTGATTACTT
>WRFZ01000074.1 GCA_009778655.1 Candidatus Azobacteroides sp. | reverse complement strand
ACTACATTATACCGGTTGCCGATGCTTCCGCGTATAAACAATTCGGTAACTCTGTCGCCGTTCCGGCAATACAAGCAACAGCAAAAGAGATATTGAAGAAAATACAAAAAATCGAACTGTAATATTTTGAATATTTAATGTATTTATAATTATATGGAAGAAAGAATTTTATACACCATTACGATATTTTCCGAAAATACGGTGGGGTTGTTGAATCAAGTAACCATCATTTTCACAAGGAGAGGGGTAAATATCGAAACGCTTTCGGTTTCGCCGTCGGCGATCGAAGGCATTCATAAATTTACCATCACGGCTTTTTCCGACAAGGACAGTATTACGAAAATTGTTAAACAAATTGACAAACGGGTGGATATCGTAAAAGCTTATTATAATATAGACGAAGACTTGGTCTTTCAAGAAATTGCCTTATACAAACTTTCCACATCGAAATTACTTTCTTTAGGCTCGATTGAAGACATCATCCGTCGGTATAACGCACGGATTCTGGATATGACGGACATATGGGTTACGTTGGAAAAAACAGGTCATTACGAAGAGACGCAAGCGCTGTTTGAAGAATTAAGTAAAAAAATCGGCGTTTTACAATTCATCCGTTCCGGACGTATCGCTATCACTAAAACAAGCGGCGAAGAACGAATCGGCGATATGTTGGCGGCAATGGAAGAAAAATTAGGAATCAAGTCATAATTCATAATTTATAATTTATAATTCATAATTCATAATTAAAAAATGTTACCCAAAATAGGTTCATTCAAATTTCACATTGAATCGTATGTATGCGATTTCACGGAAAAAGCGACGCTTACCGTGATGAGTCGCTTTTTATTGGATGCCGCTTCGATTCATGCTCAACAACGCGGTTTCGGATATGAGCAGATTTCGAAAGACAACGTGGCTTGGGTATTGTCGAGGCTATCCATTCAAATAGAAGAATATCCCGATCACAATCAAGACTTGACGGTTGAAACTTGGATTGAAACCGTTTCCCGTTTCTTCACCCAACGGTGTTTCTGCTTCATTGATCAATCGGGAAAAATAATCGGTTATGCCCGCACGATTTGGGCAGCTATTGACATGCAGACCCGTCGTCCGATTGATATTCCGGCGTGGCGTCCCGATATGTTACAATATGTCGAACCGGAAAAACAATGTCCGATTGAAAAAATGAGTAAAATTCCCATGGTGGACGGAGTTGATCCCCATATGGGATATACCGTACGGTACAGTGATATTGACATAAACAAGCACATGAATAGCGCAAAATACATCGAACATGCTATTAACATATTTGATCTGAGTATTTTCAAAGAAAAATTCATCCGAAAATTCGAAATCGTTTTTCTTGCCGAAGGGCTGTTTGGCGATAAACTTAAACTCTATATGCAAAATCTGTCGGAAAATGAATACATTATTGATACGAAAAAAGGCGAGGAATCCGTTTGCAGAAGCAGAATCATTTGGAAATGAAAAAATGGAAACGAATATGAACAATTCAAATATAAAATTTTTGACAAAAGAAATCGGAAAATATCTCCGCGAACTTTCCGTAGTTGTGGTCGGGATTGCTATTACCTTTACCATAAGCAATTGGATTGAAAGCAGAAACAATAAAAAAGAACTTGAAGAGAATTTAGAGACTGTAAAGCTTGAATTACAGGAGAATCTCAAAATAGTTAATGACCTTAACAGAGATTTTTACAAACACGTTGCCGGTTTTTCAAATTATTTACAGAACAACGATTGGCAAAATTTGAATAAAGACTCCCTAAAATATTATAGTGACTATGCATTATATATTCCGGATTTTATTGTAAAAACATCTGCTTTCGAAATGCTTAAAACTTCGGGATTAATGCGTTTGATAAAAGATAAAAAAATGATACAAGCCTTATGGAATAGTTATTTTTTTTTAGAAAGACTTAAAATTGCCAATGATTCTTATCGGCAAATAGAAATTACGGAAATGGAAAGAATGAAATTTTTTTCAATTAAAACCTCAACTTTTGATTTATCGCAATTATATGGATTTTATTCAAACAGACTGGCTAATGATTTGAGCTATTCCTTCGAATATGCTTCGAAAGTAATTGAAGAAACGCTTTCTCAACTGAAATGAATCTGAAAATATATATTAACTTACAAAAAACAAAATTATGGCAGTAATGAATTTTGGTGGAATTGATGAACAAGTCGTTACACGTGAAGAATTTCCATTGGAAAAGGCAAGAGAGTTTTTGAAAAACGAGACTATTGCAGTGATCGGTTACGGCGTACAAGGACCGGGACAATCGCTGAACTTACGCGACAATGGTTTCAATGTGATTGTCGGCCAACGCAAAGGCGGTAAAACTTGGGAAAAAGCGATTGCCGACGGCTGGGTTCCAGGCAAAACGCTTTTTGAAATAGAGGAAGCGGCAGCAAAAGGTACCATTATCCAATATTTACTTTCGGATGCGGCGCAGATTGAAGTGTGGCCTCGCATTAAACCTCACTTGACGGCCGGAAAAGCTTTGTATTTTTCGCATGGATTCGGTATTACTTACAAAGAACGAACCGGGATCATTCCGCCGCCGGACATTGATGTGATTCTGATAGCCCCTAAAGGTTCGGGAACGTCTTTGCGCAGGATGTTTCTCGAAGGTCGCGGATTAAATTCCAGTTTTGCCGTCTATCAGGATGCGACCGGAAAAGCCAAAGAACGAGTGATTGCCTTAGGTATCGGCGTGGGTTCGGGCTATTTGTTTGAAACCGATTTCAAACGCGAGGTCTATTCCGATTTGACAGGCGAACGCGGTACGCTTATGGGCGCTATTCAAGGATTACTGTTGGCTCAGTATGAAGTCCTTCGCGAAAACGGTCATACGCCTTCGGAAGCTTTCAACGAAACGGTGGAGGAATTGACGCAGTCGCTGATGCCTTTGTTTGCCGAAAACGGAATGGACTGGATGTATGCGAATTGTTCGACCACCGCGCAACGCGGCGCTTTGGACTGGATGGGCGCTTTTCACGATGCTGCCAAACCGGTATTTCAGAGATTGTATCGCTCCGTTGCAGAAGGTATTGAAGCGCAACGTTCCATTGATTCCAATTCCAAACCGAATTATCGCGAAAATTTGGAGAAAGAACTGAAAGCCCTGCGCGAAAGCGAAATGTGGCGAACCGGCGCTGTGGTTCGTAAACTGCGTCCGGAGAGAAATTGAAATAAAAGCACGCAGATGACGCAGATAAAACAGATGAACGCAGATTTATATTATTATCTGTGAAAATCCGTATCTCTGCGTGCTTACATCAGCTTTTCCTTTAAAATTTCCATGCCTGTACTTGCTTTTTCCTTGATCACAACCACATGAGCAGGGGCCGGAACATCGTTGGGGTCTATCAGATAGATTGGAACCCCTCTCCGTACATAATGAATCAATCCGGCTGCCGGATATACTTGCATGGACGTTCCGATAATCACAACAATGTCGGCTTTTGAAACGGTTTCAGCGGCTTTTTCAATCATCGGAACCGCTTCGCCGAACCAAACGATAAACGGACGGAGTCGGGAACCGTCTTCCGCTTTGTCGCCCGAATGAATGGGGTTGTAACCTATATCATATATTCGGGTTTTGCTTTCGTTGCAAGCCTTTGTTAATTCGCCATGCAGATGAATCACTTCCGAACTTCCCGCTCTTTCGTGCAAATTGTCAACATTTTGAGTGATGACGGAAACTCTGAACTCTTTTTCCAATTCGGCGATGATTGTATGTCCTTTATTCGGTTCCGCCTGCGCCAATTGTACGCGGCGATCGTTGTAAAATTGCAGAATCAATTCCGGATTTTCGTACCAGCCTTCGATGCTTGCCACTTTCATTACGTCGTAATTTTCCCAAAGTCCGCCCGCATCACGGAACGTACTGATTCCGCTTTCGGCGCTCATTCCGGCGCCCGTTAAAAATACAAGGTGTTTCATTTTCGATTCATAGGTAAAATTTCTATCCAGTAACCATCCGGGTCTTCAATGAAGTACAGTCCCATTTCATGATTTTCATAGCAAATCCATCCGTTTTCGCGATGAAATTGACGGATTTTATCGTAATCGCCTTCTACGCGAACGCATAAATGCTGTTCGTTATCACCCATCTGATACGGATTTTTCCAATCGCGAAGCCAAGTGAGTTCTAAAAGGAACGGGGAAGAATGATCGGTTAAATAAGTGATTATATATGAACCGTCTTCCGCTTCCATCCGGTGGTGAATTTTAAATCCCACTGCTTTATCGTAAAACGACAAGCTTTTTTCCAAATCGAGTACATTACAATTGTAATGGTCAAACTTTGCCTTAATTTCCATAAAATTTATTTTGAATGAATAAAGGCAAAGTTACGAATTATTCCGGAGAATTTATCGGGAAAAATTGAAAATTTGAATAGGCTTTATCCGCTTATTTAGGCAAATTTCTATTTGGATAATTTTCGGAAATAATTCGAACCAAATTGTCAATTGTTTTACTGTTCCGATTCAACGCTTCAGAAAGATTGTTGATTGTCAATTGAGTGGTAACATCAGCCGGATTGGTTGGTTGATATTCTTCTTCCGGTTCTTGAACCGACTCTTTTTTCGGCAATAAGTCAGTAATATCAACTCCCAGAAAATCAGCTATTACCCCTAACTTTAAAAGTGTGATATTTGAACTTTTCAACAGACGATTTATGCTGTTTTCTTTAATGTTCAACACTTTAGCTAATTCTCGTTTCGTTTTCTTCTTTTCCTTTAAAAGGACCTCAATAATATTTTTTTGTAATTCAGACATATAACTTATTTTTTTAGTTTTATGATAAAAAAGAGCTTTAAAAAATTGATTTTCTATAAAAAATGTTATACTTTTGCATAAAAGGCATAATATAGCAGCGCAAAAAGTGCAGTTTCTTTACTTTTGCTTTGCGAAGTTATTGCCATAAATAATAAAAAGAAAAAGTTAATAAAAAAACAAAAGTAATAAAAAATATTGAATTATTAAATTAATACCCTAAAATTATGGATGAATTGGAATTTGTTCGAAATAGAAGAGCAACTGAACACCATTACGGTGATGTAAGAAAAGCTTGTGAAAGGGCAGGAGTTACTCCTCCCGTTTTTCAATCCGCGATCAAGAAGAAGCGTATTGATGATTTGACTGATAAAGAAATATTAGTTATTCGCGCTTTTGTTGAGGTCTTGGATGAACGGAAAGAAGAAAAGGAAATACTTAAAAAATCGGTTTTATGTTAACAGAGCAAATCTGCAAATACGTAACCAATCCTTTAAGCCTTGTGTAAGATTATATTCTTGCTTTAGCTGGAATTAACTTCTTGCCTTACGCAAGACGAAGCGCTTACTTTTCATAACACTAAACGTTTTCAAACATACGAATGATACGCTGTCTCTTTTCGGCAGCTCATCATCCCCCATGCATATATAAAAAGGATGTAAATTCATATTTTGTTTTATTCATATTCCGAGCAAAGGCAGGAGGATTGGACTATTGTCGTAATATCCTATTTATGGTTTTTTTTTGTTTAAAGTGATCCCGATGTAACGTTTTTCGGGTTTTTGCGTCTTATAAGCAAATAATACGAACAAATATTTAAAAATTGAAAATCATGATATTACGATCAACTCTATTATCAGCGCTCGGCATTCTTTTCACGGTTTCATCATTGAATGCACAAATCAAATTATCCGGAATCGTTATTGATGCAGACACAAAAAACCCTCTGGAATTTGCCAATGTAGCGTTGCTTAACGGGGATTCTGCTTTTATTGCCGGCACCTCTTGCGACAGTATTGGATTTTTTGTTTTCGACAATCTTTCGCAGGGCGATTATATCCTATCGTCCACATTTGTAGGATACGGCAGAACTTATACTCCGGTTATCGGACTTACCGGCGATCGTAATTTGGGAACTGTTGCTTTGCAAACATCCGGCGTCGCGCTTAGCGAAGTAACCGTAACCGGTTCAACCGTGATTCAAAAAGTGGATCGAAAACTGCTTATTCCTTCCGCAGGTCAAATAAAAGCCTCCAACAGCGGACTTACTTTGCTTCGTAATATGCAATTGTCGCGCGTGGTGATTAATCCGGTCAGCAATACGGTTACCACGCCCGGCGGTCAAGCGGTACAGCTGCGCATTAACGGAGTCGAGGTTACTACGGCAGAAGTGGTTGCGCTTCAACCGCAAGATATTATTCGGATAGAGTATTATGAAGATCCGGGGATGCGTTACGGCGATGCGGCTGCGGTAATTGATTACATTACCCGTCGCAGAGATTCGGGCGGAAGTTTATCGGCTAATTTATCTAATGCACTCTGGCGATTGGGCTTTGCTGAAGATTATTTTTCCGCAAAGGTGAATCATAAAAAATCGGAGTTCGGAGTGAATGCCTATTTTCACTATCGAGACCTCAAATGGACCCGTGAAAACCACGAAACGTTTGTTTTTCCTGATAGAGTTTTGCATCGGGATGAAATAGGAAAACCGACGAAGGTTGATGAAAAATCCTTGAATCTTGCACTGAATTATAATTTGAATGAGCCGGACAAGTACCTTTTCAACGCAACCTTTCGAAATAATTATAATAATACGCCCAATCAATTTTCTGACCGAATCAGTACACTCTACAGTACCGACGACTCGATTCCGTCATCGGTTTCGGATCATTCTACTTGGTGGAATAATGCGCCCTCATTAGACCTTTATTTTCAACGAAATCTGAAAAACGACCAATTGATTATCTTGAATGCGGTCGGCACTTATATGGATTCGAAATCTACCCGATTGTATCAACAGGAACGGACGAATGAAGAGTCGTACATTTCTTATTCCCGCATAACGGGTAACAAATATTCGCTGATTGCAGAAGGTATTTATGAGAAGAAATGGGAAAACGGAAAATTGACCGGAGGGCTGAGACACACGCAAAGCTATACGGAAAACGACTATACGGGCAATGTATCGAGAAAAGTCGGACTTAATGTTTCGCAAACCTACGGATATGCAGAATTTCAACTGCGTAAAAACAAATTCAATTACGCTCTCGGATTGGGAGCCATGCGTACATTTGACAGTCAAGATAATAACAGTGTGGAAAAATACATTTTTCGTCCCACCTTGCGTGTCTCTTACAATATCAATACGAATACATATATTCGGTACAACGGATATGTATCGGGTTATCCTCCTTCTTTGTCCGATTTAAATGACGTAACGCAAAATATAGATGCTTTGCAAATTCAACAGGGAAATCCGAATCTGCAAACCGTGTGGTTTGTTTCCAATGATATTAATGCCGGATACAATAAAGGAATTTTCGGATTGGAACTTTTCGCACGATACAGTTATGATCATCAGCCGATCATGGAAAGCATAACTTTCTCGGATAGCAGTTTCATTCATACCAATGTCAATCAGCGGGCGTTTCATCGCTTCTATTCGCAATTGTCTTTGAAATTGAAACCATGGAAAGACCATATCACGCTCAATTTGGCTCCCTCATTCAACCGATATGTCAGCATGGGAACCGATTATCAACACACCTATAATTATTGGCGTTTCTATGGTTCCTTGTTAGCGACCTATAAAAATTGGTCGTTCAACGCTGAAGGTTACACACGGTGGTACGATTTTTGGGGCGAAACATTGGGTATTGATGAAAAGCTGATTATTTTGACTGCCGGTTATAACACGCCCCGATGGGGCGTATCGGTTATGATGTTAAATCCTTTTACGAACGAGTATTCGCTGGGGAATAAGGGTTATTCTTCCTTAGTTCCTTATATTTCAAATGTATATACTCATAATTTAGGTCAAATCATCGCTTTCAATTTTTCTTTGAATCTCAATTTCGGTCGCAAATACAATGCCGCAAACAAACGATTGGATAACACGGATACCGATGCGGGAATAATGACCGGAGCAAAAAAATGAAAGAAAAACAGGCGATAAAATAAAAAAACCGTAACTTTGTAACCGCCGTAACCGTTACGGCGGTTACTGAATTATCAAGTTATGAAGTTTTATAATCGAACCGGAGAAATTGCCGAGTTACATCGGATTAAAAATTTGTCTTTTTCCGAACATTCGCATATGACTGTCGTTACAGGCAGGCGACGCATCGGTAAAACAAGTTTAATAATGAAGTCGGTTGAAAATGAGCCGACTGTTTATCTTTTTGCAGGCAGGAAAACAGAAGCGGCTTTGTGTTCCGAATATATTCCACTCATTTCCGCTACGCTGAATGTTTTTGTACCGAGCGAAATTTCGAGTTTTAGCAACCTCTTCCGGTATTTAATGGAAATAGGCGCTCAAAAATCGTTCAACCTGATTATTGACGAATTTCAAGAATTTTTCAATATCAATGAAACGATTTACAGTGATATGCAGAATATTTGGTACCAATACCGCCGCCGAACTTGAACGCTTAGTGACCGAAGTATTTACTATGGCAAATAATACCGTAACACGATGAAAAAACATTTATTTTATTTAATAGCTATCGCAATGCTACCGGCAGTTACCGATTGCAAGCAAAATGCTCAAATGCAGATGACTGTGTCAATAGCGTCTGGAGGCCGGGTAGAGCTGTCATTA
>WRFZ01000073.1 GCA_009778655.1 Candidatus Azobacteroides sp. | reverse complement strand
AATCGTAGGTGCGAGTGGTCTGATCGGAATTTACCCATGAATTATTTACCCAATTTTGGTGTAATTCATTTAACACATTATTATCGGAATCGTAGGTACGAGCAGTTTGATCGGAATTTTCCCATGAATTACTTCTTTTATTGTATAGCGCTGATAGCGCGGTAAGTAAATTATTGTTGGCATCGTAGGTAAAAGTATATAATGCGGCATTTTCCAATGAATTATTTTCCCATGTTTGCCATAGTTGGGTAAGCATATTATTATTGGAATCATAGGTATAAGTATTTGAATAGTTATTTACCCATGAATTATTTTCCCAATATTGGTTCAGTTCGTTTAGCAAATTATGATTGAAGTCGTAGATATAAGTAGTTGAATAGCCGTTTTCCCATGAATTATTTTTCCCCCATTGTTCGAGTTTTCCAGCCAATAGTCCTTGCGAGTTATATTCTAAACTGTAGCGACGGACCGTTACGCTATTAAAGCAATACACCGTATCCGGTACCCATCCATCCGATTCGGAATTTGTTTTTTTCGGTGTCGGCAATTTCGGCTTTTCAAATTCCGAATATTCAAAGCTTGCATTTGGTCGCAACAATTTCTCTTGCGCCGTAAAATTATTTTGCGCAACGGCAGCGAAAAATCCTGCCGCTATCAGCGATATGCTTAATAATATTATTTTTTTCATGATTCAGATGCTGATTTCAACAGGAACAGCCGGCATAATATCATCAGTAAAGCTTCGTTTTCCACCATAAGTTATATCTTTCAACAGATTGACAATAAAAAGATCTCCTTGAGCAAGCTTATCAATCAATAAGGGCCATATTGCTTTTCCGTATTTCGTACAATATTTCAATAAACTTTCATACTCAGTTGATAAGGCATACAAGTAAGGATTGCTTTGAATAGCCAGTTCGGGTCTGCTCCATATTTTTTCCCATGCACGATATTTTTCTTCAAAACCGGATAGTACGACAGTGGAAATTTGATTTTTTAATGTTACAACCCGGTTCAAATCCGATACGGAAAAAGAAGATTCTTGGTTTGCGGAAGTAGCCGGCGGACTAAAATTAACGATTCCGGATTTAGGACGATAATAATAGAGTATGCTCCCATAATTCCACATATCTACTCCACCACTTACGGCATCCCTTGTATGCATAATTCTTGACAAGTTGCCACACTTGCTTTCCCATTCGAATCCGTGGGGATTTGGATTGACTGTATTTTTTCTTACCGACGCATGTCTGAAATTGTGAGATATTTGCCCATTAGGCAAGGTACTTTTTACCCCCCATAGTGCGATAGCAGCGTTTGATTTTTTGGCATCGGTTAAGGCCAAACTGTGCCAACCGTCAGTTTGCGGTTTGAATGTAAATCCGGTCAAAACGCCGTTCACGGCCACTTGATATTCCGGATAACCGTCCTTTGTGAAGGGAGCCGCTATCCATGCATCCATATAATAAGCGCCTTCTCCTAAACTTTCTATCTCGAAAATTTTATGGATTTCATCATTCTCAACCTTAACGCTTGAAGATTTTATGACAACATCTCCTCCAAGTTTCGGGTTATCTTCAAAAAATCGCTTCTCCGTCATGTCTTGCGCAAAACCGGACAGGTAAGCGAAAAAACTCAAAATAAAAATAATTAAATTCTTCATACGTCTGATTTTAAGGAGTTAATATTCGGTAAATTTTAAAATATATAAAATGATAAATATTTATCGGGTGTAAAGTTAATACATAAATGATGAATTAACAAAAATTAATTATTAATTATTATTAATTCATAAAAATTTAAATCATTGTTTCCGCTTGTTCGATTCTACTTGGCGCCTCATCCCTACGGGATAGAGAAAAACAGAAAAATGACCATTTGAAATGCACCCCCGACTTCTTGATTCTTTCTTCTTTCCGTAAATTTTATTACTTTTGTCGTTTATTTTGAAAAAACAGAAAAATGAATATTTCCTACAATTGGTTAAAAGAGTATCTTGATTTTTCTCTAACTCCCGCAGAGACTGCGGATGCATTAACTTCTATCGGATTGGAAACCGGTAGCGTCGAAGAAATTGAAACCGTTCGAGGCGGAATGAAAGGCTTGGTCGTCGGCGAAGTCCTAACCTGCGAAGCGCATCCCGATTCCGACCATCTGTATGTTACCACCGTTGATTTAGGAAACGGAGAACCGCAACAAATTGTCTGCGGAGCGCCCAACGTAGCGGCCGGACAAAAAGTAATTGTCGCTGCAATCGGCTCCAAACTCTATTCCGGCGATGAAACGGTTACCATCAAAAAATCAAAAATCAGAGGCGTGGAATCCTACGGCATGATTTGCGCCGAAGATGAAATCGGTATCGGAACCGATCATTCGGGAATTATCGTTTTACCTTCCGACGCCGAAGTCGGAACGCCTGCCGCCGAATTTTACCGATTAACCAACGATTATGTATTGGAAACGGATATTACGCCCAACCGCATTGACGCCGCTTCTCACTACGGAGTCGCGCGCGACTTGGCCGCTTGGCTGACCGTCAATAAAAATTCAGCCCCTTGTTTGAAAAAACCTTCCGTTGACACCTTTCAAATTGACGATCCTTCTCCTGCCGTGACCGTTACAGTGGAAAATACAGAGGCTTGTCCCCGTTATTCCGGGCTTACCATTAAGAATATTACGGTCAAAGAAAGTCCCGATTGGCTGAAAAAACGATTGGAAACCATCGGCGTTCGCCCGATTAACAATGTAGTGGACATAACCAATTATGTACTGCATGAAACCGGTCAACCGCTCCACGCTTTCGACTTGAAAGAAATTGTTGACAACAAAGTCATTGTCAAAACGCTTCCCGAAGGAACTCTCTTCGTTACCTTGGACGGAGTGGAAAGAAAACTGTCGGCCGAAGATTTAATGATTTGTAATCAAAACGACGGAATGTGTATCGGAGGCGTTTTCGGAGGTCTCCGGTCGGGAGTCACGGAATCAACCACCGATGTCTTTTTGGAATCAGCTTATTTCAATCCGGGCCGGATTCGCAAAACCGCCCGGCGTCACGGATTAAATACGGATGCTTCGTTTCGTTTCGAGCGGGGCGTTGATCCGAATAATACCTTATACGTCTTGAAACGAGCGGCTTTATTGATTCAAGAAGTAGCCGGCGGAAAAATAACGGGAACCGTTCAAGATACGTATCCGAATCCGGTTTCGAACATACAGGTAGAACTGAAGTTGCAAAAAGTCCGAGACTTAATCGGAAAATCCATTCCGGACGAAACCATCGAGACTATTCTGAAAAGTTTGGAAATTCGTATCATTGATAAAAAAGACGGCGCTTGGCAATTGGATATTCCGACCTACCGGGTGGACGTTACTCGCGATGTTGATGTGATTGAAGATATATTACGCATATACGGTTACAATAATATTGAAATTGACGACGAATTAAAATCCACCCTCTCTTATCAAACGCTCACGGACGTCAGTTACAAACTGCAAAATCTGATTTCCGAGCAGTTAACCGGTTCCGGGTTTAATGAAATTCTGAACAATTCTTTGACGTCAAGCGCCTATTACGAACCGTTGACCGGTTTTCCGATCACGCAATGCGTCCGGTTGAAAAACCCGTTAAGCGCCGAGTTGGATGTGATGCGTCAAACTTTGCTTTTCGGCGGATTAGAAAGCATCGAATACAATCGCCACCATAAAAATCCGGACTTACATCTCTACGAGTTTGGAAATGTGTATTCCTATCATCCGGAACGGCAAAACGAAAACGACGGTTTGTCCGCAATAAACGAAACGTTTCACCTTGCATTGTGGTTAACGGGAAATACGGTCGGCAACAGTTGGGTTCGCCCCGCCGAAAAAACTTCGGTTTACGAATTGAAAGCGCATGTCGAAAATATCCTTTTGCGATTGGGTATTCCGGCAAAAAAGATACGATACGAATTTATTGAAGATGAGATTTTTTCTTCCGCTTTACGCATTGAAAATCTTTCGGGAAAAATCCTCGGCGTTTTGGGTATCTTACAAAAAGCGCTAAGCAAAAGATTCGACATTTCGGCGGAAGTGTATTACGCCGAATTGGATTGGAGCAAATTGATGGCTGAACATCGTCAAACAACGGTAATCTATTCCGAAATTTCCAAATATCCTGCGGTACGCCGGGATTTGGCTTTGCTGGTTGATCAAAATATTCCTTTTGCCGAAATCGAAAAAGTCGCTTACCGCGCCGATAAAAAACTATTAAAAGAAGTCCGACTATTCGATGTGTATGAAGGCAAAAACCTGCCGGAAGGGAAAAAATCGTATGCCGTAAGTTTTACTTTGCAGGATGAAGAAAAAACATTAAACGATATGCAGATAGAATCAATTATGTCGAAGATACAAAAAAATCTGGAAGAAAAATTAAACGCAACACTTAGATAGTAATTATGAATTATGAATTATAAATTATGAATTTAAAAATGAATTACGAATTTATGACGATAAGAAAGCGCTTACAATTCATAATTCATAATTTATAATTCATAATTTCCCGTTATAATTCATAATTTATAATTCATAATTAAACAACATGGGAAGAGCATTTGAATACAGAAAAGCGACAAAGCTGAAAAGATGGGGCAACATGGCCCGCGTATTTACCAAATTGGGTAAACAAATCACAATCGCCGCCAAAGAAGGCGGTTCCGATCCGGATACCAACCCACGTTTGCGTGTCCTTATTCAACAGTCGAAGAAAGAAAACATGCCGAAAGAAAACGTGGAAAGAGCGATAAAAAAAGCGACTTCCAAAGAGGCGGCGGATTACAAAGAGATTATATACGAAGGATACGGCCCGCACGGAATTGCGATTCTGGTGGAAACCGCTACGGACAACAACATGCGAACGGTAGCCAATATCCGCAGTTATTTCAATAAATACGGCGGCTCGTTGGGAACGAGCGGAAGTCTGCAATTCCTTTTCGACCACCAATGCGTATTCAAAATCACGCCGAAAAAAGGCGTTGATTTGGAAGAATTGGAATTGGAACTGATTGATTTCGGCGTAGAAGAAATCGAATACGACGAAGAAGAGCAGGTGATTTTACTTTACGGGGAATTTCATGCATACGCGGCAATCCAAAAATACTTGGAAGAAAACGGATATGAAATTCACAGCGCCGAATTTGAATGGATTCCCAACGATTATAAAGAAGTTACCGACGAACAACGGCTTGCCTTGGAAAAACTGCTGGAAAAATTTGAGGAAGACGAAGACGTTCAGAATGTTTTCCATAATATGAAATAAAATGATTGACGCTCTTATTCGGCAAAACCGAGCTTTTGCCGTTTACAGGCTTCCCGATGAAAATCGGTTGCATTTTATCGGACAACAGGCAGACCCCGTTCATGTTTTTTCTACAGTCGAATCGTTGAGCAAACAAAGCGGATTTGTAATAGCGCCTTTTCGCGTATCAGATACCTGCCCGATTGTCTTGATTGAAGCCGATGAAGATAGTGTCTTCGAACTCCCGGATGTTATTGCGGCAAGCGGAAAAAATGCAAATATCAAGGAAGAACCTTCTTCCGATTACCGTTCACGGTTTGATGTATTTACCCAAGCGCTTACGAATAAATCATTTGAAAAATTAGTTTTGTCACGGCGCTTGACTATTCCTCGAAAAGACGAATTTTCTCCCGAAAATGTTTTTTACAGAGCGTGCAAGCGATACATCCGTTCTTACGTGTATTTGTTTCATACTCCGCAAACGGGAACATGGTTGGGAAGTACGCCCGAAGTATTGCTGTCCGGCAAAGAAAACCAATGGCAGACGGTTGCTTTAGCCGGTACTCAGCCGCTTCGAAACGGCCAATTACCGAGCGCATGGAATGAGAAAAACCGGAGAGAACAGCAATTGGTCAGCGATTATATTCGTAATTGCTTGCTTTCATTCGATGTCTGCCCGGAAGAAAAAGGCCCTTATACCATACAAGCCGGCGAACTGGCTCATTTGAAAACCGATTTTCGATTCTCATTGCCCGGCAATCAAACCTTGGGCGAACTGTTGAATGTGTTGCATCCTACGCCGGCTGTTTGCGGTCTCCCGAAAGAAAAAGCGTTTCGGTTCATTACCGACAACGAAGGATACGACCGCCGATACTATTCCGGATTTATCGGTCGGCTTCATCCGAAAGAACAAACCGATTTGTACGTTAATCTTCGTTGTATGCAAATCAAAGCCGATCGTTTGGCGCTTTATGCCGGCGGAGGGTTAGTCGCTTCGTCCGACTTAGCGGAAGAATGGATGGAAACCGAAGATAAATTGCTGACTATGCTTCGTATTATTGAATAAAATGCAGGTAATGATATATTATTTTACGTCCATTCCATATCTGCATACATAGAAAAGAATACTTCATTTTTGACATATAGATGTAAATCAAAAATAAAGATGTAAATTTGGCGTATAATAACATTATGGATTTACTCTTAATATAAATATATCATTGCATAAATGTATTCCGAGAAAAAAAATATTCTTCAATTAGTCGCCTTGCTGAAAGCGCACGGAATCAATCAAGCGATTTTATGTCCCGGAAGCCGCAACTCTCCCATCGTACAAACGCTGGCGAATCATCCGTTTTTCTCTTGTCACGCCGTAACCGACGAACGAAGCGCCGGCTTTTTCGGAATAGGATTGTCTTTACAAAGCAACCGACCGGTGGTGGTCTGTTGCACTTCGGGTACCGCTTTGCTGAATCTTCATCCGGCCGTAGCCGAAGCTTTCTACCGGCAAATCCCTTTAATCATTGTTTCCGCCGACCGACCGGCGGCATGGATCGGACAAACCGACGGTCAAACGATTCCTCAACCGGAGGTATTTCGTTCCTTGGTGAAAAAATCGGTTCATCTGCCGGAAATACAAAACGAAGAGGACGAATGGTATTGCAATCGGTTAATCAACGAAGCGTTACTCGAATCAGACCATCACGGAAAAGGTCCCGTACATATCAATATTCCCGTTTCCGAACCGCTGTTTCGGCTTTCCGTCGAAAAATTACCGGATGTACGGGTTATTAAGCGTCAAGACCGGATTACTCTCCCGGATACTTTGAATCGGCGTATGTTAGTTGTCGGACAAATGCCGGCGAATTGTCCATTAGATGCGGCGACCGGGGAAGCGTTGAGTAAGCGCTTTGCACTATTTGCCGAACACACCGGTAACCTTAATTCTTTTGTACCGGCCATTCTGAACATGGATACCCTTTTGTCTGTTTTACCGGAAGAACGGCAAAAAGAGTTGCGTCCCGACCTGCTTATTACTTACGGCGGAAACATTGTATCCAAACGCTTAAAGCAATTCCTTCGGACGTATCCGCCTCAAATTCATTGGCATGTATCGGAAGGCGGCGAAATCATTGATTTATTCGGCGCGTTAACAACGGCTATAGAAGCGGAACCTTACTCATTTTTGCAAAAAATGGCCGCTTTACCCGTCACCCCGACGACTTATCCGCTCCAATGGAAAACCCTTTCCGATAAAATCCCGGATCCGAAACTTCCCTATTCCGAACCGGCAGTTATCGGCGATTTACTGAAGAAACTGCCGCCGGCGTCGGTATTGCATCTCGGCAACAGTTCGCCTTTGAGATATGCTCAATTGTTTTCTATTCCGAATGATATTGACGTTTTCTGTAATCGGGGAACTTCCGGAATCGAAGGCTCCTTGTCCGCAGCCGTAGGATACGCCTCGACTTCCGACAAACTCAATTTTGTGATAATCGGCGATCTCAGCTTCTTTTTCGATATGAACGCCCTTTGGAACGGATCCGTCGGAAACAACCTGCGTATCTTGTTACTCAACAACGGGGGCGGAGAAATATTTCAAACGCTGCCCGGGTTGGAGATGACGGACCGGACGCGCCGGTTCGTCGCCGGAACACATACCGCATCGGCCAAAGGCTGGGCAGTCGAACGTGGATTTCATTACTTCGCCATACACAACAATGATGAATGGAACGAAGCTCTGCCTGTCTTCACTCAACCGAAACCGACCACTCGACCCTTATTATTGGAAGTATTTACCGAACAATCGGAAGATATCCGGCTTTTAAACGAGTATTATAAGTCGTTGAAAAAATTATAAATATTTCGCAATCATGTGGTTGTTACTAATATAACGAACTAAATAGATTAATCCATTCTTGTTTTCACATTTTGCCGGACGCCATTTTCCTGTTTTTTAAATCTTTTATTTATTTCCTGTTTAAAATGAGAATAATCTTTTTCATTTTTCACCTGACAGCAAATCTATTTTCTTAAGAACAATTTCTCTTACGTTTTCAATTCTTGGTATATCATAAAGATCCCTTAATTTATACATATCATTAATATCGGGAATGGCATCCTGCAAAAATATTTTGTATTGTTGCAATTCTTCCCGTACATCTTGTGTAAGTAAATCAGGCTTGTATGATAAAGAATAAAGATATTCATTGATACTGT
>WRFZ01000072.1 GCA_009778655.1 Candidatus Azobacteroides sp. | reverse complement strand
TCATAATTTATAATTCATAATTTATAATTCATAATTTATAATTCATAATTTATAATTCATAATTTATAATTCATAATTTATAATTCATAATTTATAAAAAGATGTTACTGCATAGTTTAAAAATGATTTGGGCCGAACGCAAGAGCAACGGTTGGATATTGCTCGAATTAATAGTAATATTCACTATCCTGTGGTTTTGTTCCGGTTTTATGTACGAAAAAGGAAAACAATTTTTCGAACCGATAGGGTTTGATATTCATCATACTTATTTACTTCGGTTCGGTATCGGAAAAAACGTGAACATTGAAGATTATTCGCAAGATTACGATTATCCGCAGGACGGACTTACAATCATCGAAAAGTTGAAACAATATCCCGCGATTGAAAGCGCTTGTTTATCCAATTCCGCTTCCGCTCCTTATTTGAGCAGTTATCGGGGCAGAACCGTATCCAAAGATTCCGCGTATTATCAGTATGCCTATCGTCAAGTTAGTCCGGAATATTTTGATGTATTTAAAATCAAATTTCAATCCGGCGGACCTTTCGGCGCCAATGAAATTCTGTCCAAAAATCAGGTAGTGGCTTCTCCGGAGGCGGACAACACATTTTTTAAGGAAGACATTACTTCATTGAAAGAGATTATCAATTGGGAACTTGAACCGGGATATAACCCGACGACACAAGAAGAATACGATCAAGCGCCTAAAGTCAAAGTGGTTTGGAAAGTGACAGGCGTAACCGATAAAATCAAACGCAATGAAGATGAACCTTATCGCCGAATCTTGTTTTTTCCGATGAAACGGAATGATTTTGATCCGAGACAAGAAAACGATGCCTGCTTCTGTATCCGGGTAAAACCTCAAGCCGACAAGAATTTTATTGCAACATTCCGGAAAGAGATGAGCGAACAATTGAAAATCGGTCCTTTCGAATTGACTTCAATCGCTCCGCTGAGTGAAAGTCGCACTTCATATTTAAAAGATACCACAGAAAAAATAGAAACCATGGGAGTCGTAATTCTATTCCTTTTGGTTAATGTATTTCTGGGAATAGTCGGCACTTTCCGTTTCCGTGCCAATGCTCGCCGGGGAGAAATCGGATTGCGTTGCGCTTTGGGTTCAAGTAAAAAGAAAATCCGGCAACTGCTGCTTGATGAAACTTTCCTTATACTGTTAGTCGCAAGTATTCCGGCAACAATCTTAGCGTTGAATATTCAATGGTTGGGAATCTTACCGAAATTGGGCGTTTCCATTCTGGAAGATAAAAATCCGGGAGAAATGATGATGTTTTTTTCGGATCACGCAATTTTGAATAAATCCATGTTTTTACTCAATCTGATTATTTATTTGATTACATTTGTTACAATGCTTATAATCATCTGGTTGGGAACTTGGTATCCGGCAAAGAAAGCCTCTGAAATCCAACCGGCGGAAGCGTTGCATTACGAATAATGAAGAGATAACGGAGTAAATATGTTTTAAAAAGTTTAAATTACTATTAAAATATCGGTAATGTGTGGTACTTTTGTATTTATATAAATAAATTTAAATTAAAAGATATGGCCGGAACCTTTTCACAAATTTACATTCAAATAGTATTTGCGGTAAAAAATCGCGATGCGTTAATTCGTCCGGAATGGGAAAACGAATTATATAAATACATTACCGGTATTGTGCAAAATAAAGGACAAAAAATGCTTGTTATCAATGGCACAAATAACCATATTCACATTTTGATAGGTTTGAAACCGACTTGTTGCTTGTCTGATTTGATAAGAGAAATCAAAAAATCGTCCAATACTTTCATAAAAGAAAACCGCTTTACCCGTTATAATTTTCAATGGCAGGAAGGTTACGGTGTATTTTCGTATAGTCATTCTGCATTGGATAGAGTTGTTAAATACATTCAAAATCAAAAAGAGCGCCATAAAAAGGAAACATTCAGAAATGAATATATGGATTTTCTAAAAAAGTTTGATATTAAATTTAATGACGAGTATTTATTTGATTGGATTGATGAATAAAATGAGTATATAATTTTGAACAATTCAGACTCCAAAGGAGTCGTATATTTATAGCACAAATTCGATTATTGCAATGTTCGACCCCGTAGGGGTCGTATGTCAGAGGGCTGTTTCAATTTTCTATAAATATGTGAATCCTTTCGGATTCAAGATTCAATCTTGTTTCGCATTTTGCAGAGTCAGCTGATTTACGACACTACCGAATTTTTTTATAAAACTTTTTTTAATCAATAAAATTATAAAAAATAATATGCTAAAGTTTTTGAAATATATTTTTTCAATAATTTTCTTTTTCTTGTTGCAAACGATGTTTGCTCAACAGGATACGATACGCATTTCGTTGGAGGAAGCAATTTACGAAAGCGGCCTGCACTCGGTAGATGCCTTGGTCGCAAAAAATGAATTTAATGCAAGTTACTGGGAATATCGCACCTACAAAGCGGATTTGCTGCCGGAAATCTTGCTCGAAGGAACACTCCCCTATTATTCCAAATCCTACAATCAATTTCAGAATACGGACGGTTCTTACACTTACGTAAGTAATGATTACGCCCAATTGGATGCAAGTATTTCCATTGATCAGAACATCCCGTGGACGGGAGGAAAGCTATCCGTAAAAACCGATCTTCAACGCTTGGATCAATTCGGCGGTAATTCGTCAACGCAATACATGCTCATGCCGGCGGCCGTTACGCTGGAACAACCCGTTTTCGGGTTCAATCAAGTGAAGTGGTCGCAGAAAATCGAACCGGTGAAATACATGGAAGCGAAAGCTCGATTACTGTCTCAATTGGAAACCGTTACGATTACTGCCATCAATTATTATTTTAATCTGTTATCGGGTGAAATGAACTTGAACATAGCCGTTCAAAATTATCAAAATTCCGAACGACTATATACTATTGCGCAAGCCCGGCGAAACATCGGGCAAATTTCGGAGAACGATTTGTTGCAATTGAAAGTATCTTGCTTGAAAGCCGAAGGATACGTAACGGAAGCACGATCCGCATTAAAAGCGAGTATGTTTCAAATGCGTTCTTTTTTGGGCTATGGAGAAAATGTGATATTAATTCCTTCCATTCCTCAATCATTGACCGATTTGCAGTTAAATTACGAACGGGTATCGGAATTAGCGACGCAAAACAGCGTTTTCAGTCGGGAAATTCGCCGGCGACAATTAGAAGCTTCCAGAGATGTCAGTCAAGCCAAAGCTGACCGATTCAACATCAGTCTCTTTCTCTCCTTCGGTTTATCGGGACAAGATAATCATATTCCCGAAATATTTGATAATCTGAGAAATAATCAAGTAATAAACTTGGGTGTCCGAGTTCCGATACTTGATTGGGGAAAAGGAAAAGGGAAGGTAAAAATGGCCGAATCGAATCGTGAAGTCGTAAAATCCCAAATAGAAAAAGAAAAAATTGATTTTAATCAGAATGTTTTTCTGTATGTAGAAAACTTTAATAATCAATCGAAACAATTGGAAATCGCAAGTGAAGCCGACCGAATTGCGCAAAAACGTTACGAAACAAGTGTTGAAGCTTTTGTTCTCGGGAAAATTGATGTTCTGAATTTGAACGACGCTCAATCATCCAAAGATGAAGCCCGTCGTAGATATATTGATCAAATGTATTTACTTTGGTTGTACTATTACCGGATACGCAGCGTCACCTTATATGATTTTGCGAATAATTGCGATTTGTATGCCGATTATGCCGGAATCGTAAAATGATATTGTTTCGCAATCCGGATTTTTGTACTTTTGCCTTTTACAAAATAATTTATGATACTGATTTCCGACGATGATTCCGCGGTTCGTTCTTCATTAAAACTGGTTCTCAACAGAGCCGGATATGAAACGGCAAGCGCTTCCGATCCGCGTGAAACCGTTGATTTTGTACGACAACATGTTCCCGATTTAATCCTTATGGATATGAACTACACCACGGGAACTACCGGAGAAGAAGGACTTACCTTGTTGCGCCAAGTCAAAGTGTTTTGTCCTGCGACGCCGGTGATTCTGATTACCGCTTGGGGTTCGATTAACTTGGCGGTAAAAGGCATACAAGCGGGAGCATTCGATTTTATCACCAAACCTTGGGACAATCGCGCCTTGTTGAAAAGTATCGAAACGGCGATCCGCTTGAACAAAAAAGAGGATAGCGATACGGAAGTATTCCGATACGATAAAATTATCGGGAAATCGCCGATGCTTACTCCCATCTTTCATACGATTATGCGAATTGCATCCACCAATGCTCCTGTATTGATTACGGGAGAAAGCGGTACGGGTAAGGAATTGATTGCGGAGGCGATTCATGCGCACAGCAACCGGAGAAAACAAGCTTTTGTTAAAGTGAACTTGGGCGGCATTTCTCAGACTTTATTTGAAAGCGAGATGTTCGGTCACAAAAAAGGCGCTTTCACCGATGCGCATTACGATCGTGCCGGACGATTCGAAACGGCCGATAAAGGAAGTATCTTTCTTGACGAAATCGGAGAATTGGATGCCAATTGCCAGGTAAAGCTCTTGCGCGTGCTTCAAGATCAAACCTTTGAAGTTTTGGGAGACAGTAAACCCCGCCAAGTGGACGTTCGCGTAATCAGCGCGACCAATCGAAACTTACAGGAAATGGTTGCAAGCGGCGCTTTTCGCGAGGATTTGTTTTATCGCATCAATTTAATCACGATTCGCGTGCCTTCCCTGCGGGAAAGGACAGAAGATATTCCTTTGTTAGTCAATCATTTTTTGCAACTTCAAATCCGGGAGAACCATCTGAAACCGGTGGAAATAACCTCCGATGCCGTGGCATTTCTGAAGAGTCTGCCTTTTCCCGGAAATATCCGGGAACTGAAAAATTTGGTTGATCGAACCCTGTTGGTTTCCGGAAAATCGGTACTTACATCCGATGACTTTGAACGACAATACGAGCAAAATCCGGTAAAAATTTCTTCGGCAAAATCGGATGTTTTATTGCCTTTGGAAGAAATGGAAAAAAATATGATTCTCAAAGCCTTTGAATTGTATGGAGATAATTATTCGAAAGTGGCGGCAGCCTTAGGTCTCACGCGGCAAGCCTTGTATCGGCGGTTGGAGAAATACGGAATAGTTAAAAACTAAAAGTTAAGAAGATAATAATTCATAATTTATAATTCATAATTCATAATTAATAATTCATAATTAATTACAACTCTTTCCGTGCGACTGAAAGCATTATTTTGGATATTATTCACGTTGGTATTCGGTCTGCTGATTACCGTGGGTTTTTTGTATGCCCGATCTGATTTCAAAATATTTGTTTTAATCGAAGGAATCACCTTATTGGCCCTCGTCCTTTTTATCTTATTTTATAATCTGTTATTGAAACCGTTCCGGACGATAAGCAACGGAATGGATTTATTGAAACAACAAGATTTTTCGTCCCGTCTTCGCCCGGTAGGACACGAAGAAACGGACCGGCTGATTGCAATTTTCAATAAAATGATGAATCAACTCAAGGAAGAGCGGTTGCATGTCCGGGAACAAAACCGGTTTTTAGACTTATTGATTCAAGCGTCTCCTTTAGGTTTGATCATCCTTGATTTTGACGAAAAAATAAGCCGCATCAATCCGGCCGGATTACGATTATTAAATTTAGATTCGGAAAATACGGTTTTGGGTAAACGATTAGACGAATCCGGCATTGAAATCGGAAAATCATTGGCATCCTTGAAATCGAACGAAGACATCATCCTGCGAATTTCCGGTATAACCCTTTATCGTTGCTTTCGATCGTCTTTTATTGACAAAGGATTTTCCCGCCCTTTTATTTTAATTGAAGAATTGACGTATGAAGCGTTGAAAATCGAGAAAAAATCCTACGAAAATATTATCCGAATGATGGCCCACGAAGTCAACAATTCGGTAGCGGCAGTCGGTTCCACCCTTACGATTATTTCCGACACACTGAAACAGCATGAAAACAATGAATTATCCGATGTATTGCCGGCGGTGGAAGCCTCTTTCGAACGATGCAATCACTTGAGTCGGTTCATTACCAATTTTGCGAACGTAGTCAAA
This sequence comes from Candidatus Azobacteroides sp., assembly GCA_009778655.1. Taxonomy (GTDB): domain Bacteria; phylum Bacteroidota; class Bacteroidia; order Bacteroidales; family Azobacteroidaceae; genus Azobacteroides. The sequence continues at coordinate 2,297 of WRFZ01000072.1, read as the reverse complement.
ATACCGCCTCCGATTTTATCAAAAACCGATTTGAACCGATTGGCTTATTCTGTCGAAGCGCTCTGCAACTCGGAATGTAATCTTCGTAACATTCGGCTAACTTTACTTTTGTCGGAAAATCCCGTCATTCTGAAAATGGACGGCATACAGATGGAACAAGTCCTTGTCAATCTGGTGAAGAACGCCTACGAATCTATCGGTACCAACGGAAAAATTCGTATCATTACCCAGTCTTTTCCTCCGCAGCTCACGGTTGAAGACACCGGTCCCGGAATTAACGAAGAAGTAAAAGAAAAACTTTTCACTCCCTTTTTTACGACAAAACCGCAGGGTCAAGGAATCGGTCTGATGTTTGTCCGCGAGGTGTTGATAAATCACGGATGCAAATTTACGTTCGGTACGCAGGAACCGGGGATTACCCGGTTTTGTATATCTTTACCCGAAAGATAAGGTCAGAAAACAAGTTTATATCCGATTCCTCTCATATTTATAATTTTAACCCTTTCGTCATTTCTCAAAAGTCTGCGCAATTTATGAATATATCCGTGCAGGCTGTTCCGGTTGTAAGGACTATCGTCATGCCAAAGATTTATCAGTAAACTTTGGATGTCCGCATTATTATTGCTATTCAGACACAATCGTTTCAATATTTCATTTTCGAAGTACGACAATTCTTGCGTATTGTTTCCTATTTTGAGCGTTTGCGAAACGCTATCAAAGGTATAATTCCCTATTTTGAATACATTTTCAACTGTTTTACCCGGCATTGCCCTGTTAAGCAATGCCCTCATCCGTATGATAAGCTCTTGCATCTTGAATGGCTTTCGGAGATAGTCATTTGCGCCGAGTTCGAATCCGAACACTAAATCTTCTATTGAGGAGCGAGCGGTTAAAAATAAAATCGGAGTCGTTTTGTCTGTTTGTCTGATTTTTTTAACCATTTCAAAACCGTCCATTTTAGGCATCATCACATCGGCGACCAACAAATCGGGCTTTTTCTCAAAAAACAGTTGGAGTCCTTCCTTGCCATCCACTGCTTTCAATGTGGCAAATCCTTCATATTCCAAAGTGTCCACGATTATGGATAAAAGAGTAACCTCATCTTCGACAATCAATACAACGGGTTTTTCACGATCTGTCATGCTACGGGTAATTTAATAATAAATTCAGAACCTTTATTTAGAGAACTTCTCACCGTTATTTCGCCGCCGTGTTGTTCCACCATTGTTTTTACGTAGAACAATCCCAAGCCGAATCCTTTGACATTGTGCAAATTGCCTTGCGGAACACGGTAGAATTTATCAAATATATATTTTTGATTTTCCGGACTTATACCTATTCCGTTGTCTTTAATTATGATAATGCAATATCCGTTATCTATGTAGGATTCAATCGTAATTTTTACGTTATCCAAAGCATATTTTATGGCATTGTCAATCAGATTGTTGATTATATTTTTCAAGTGAGTGCGATCTGCATAAACGGTCAACGTTTCGGGACGAATCTCTATATAAATCTCCGGCGATTTACCGGCTTTCAAGGCATGATGATGAACGATTGGAGATATGAGCGGGTAGAGTTCAATCGTTTCCTTATTGATTGTTATCTTTTTACTCTGTTCCATACTCACAGATAATATTTGCTCCACCAAATCATGGAGGCGGGACAATTGTTCGATACAAATAGTCAGATATTGTTCACGCTTTTCTTTACTTTCGCCTTGTTTAAAATTCAATAAAGTATCGGCTGCCGAATAAGCAACGGCTATCGGGGTTTTAAGTTCATGTGTCATATTGTTTGTAAAATCGCTTTTCATTTCTTCCAATGATTTCAATTGTATCACAGTACGAATGAAATACCAAAAAGCATAGCTAAGCAAAACAACAATCAAAAAAGCAGTGACAAGAATACCGGACATTCTTTTTAATATGCTTCCGGTCATGGATGCCGTATATACTTTATAAGCATATTTATTTTTTGTATCGTATTCATATATATAAGCATTCGTTTTCGCTTGTTCCGTTGCGCTACGGGAGGAAGCCTTTATTGTTCCTGTATTCAAATCAACGATTTCCGAATAATACAACCCGGCTGATATGCCTTTATTCAAGAAGTTGGATACAATCAAACTGTCTAATGCTTTCAAATTCATGGGCAACATGGAATCAATGCTGTTGTGCATCGCTATTCGTATTTCCATTACAATCTGACTTAATACAACCGTATCTTGCCGGCTTTGAATTGGATTTCGTTTAACAGATTTAGTTATATCTATTGTATGTATATCCTTCCTTGAT
>WRFZ01000071.1 GCA_009778655.1 Candidatus Azobacteroides sp. | reverse complement strand
ATTGTAAATTGCTTTTCCTTTAAAGTTTTTCATATCATTCGTTATTAAGTAATTCCGGGTTATCGTAAATATTACCGATGACTTCATCCCAATTAGCCGGCGTATCTCCCGCCCACCAAATATTATCGGGATGAAAATTTCCGAACTTTCCGTACTCTCGCTTTCCGCAGAACAACAATGAATTTTAAGTAATAATCCTGTAATTCACCGAATTACTGGATTATTTGTTTTAAAGAAAAGTGCATTTTATACCCTTAAATTGCATCTTTGAGTCTGCTTATTCGGTGGACTTTCCAAAATAAAAATCCTCTCCCCCTCTTGCATCATAAAGCATTATTATTCAACACTATGCGTTTTAGAAGAATTCTCTTTGTAACTGATAGGGATATTTATACATGGAGGCATCTGCTGTATGGAAAAAGGATTTCACTTTTCCTCATTCTTCTAATCTTCATCCAATATTACCCAATCGCCGGTTTCTGTTTTCACCTCTATCCGGTCTTTATAAACAAAACCAAGTATCCCGTTTTGTGTTTTTACCACGCACCAGTTGCTGCCGGGAATTTCCCAAAAATTGAAAACATCCGTTTTCTGTATTTTTCCCAAGATCTCCGATTGCGCATTCATCCCCTTACGGATATTTACATAACCATCCGGGTCGTTGATTTTACCAAGTTTGCTTTTTGTTGTGTCTGCCGTTTGAAATTCAGCCAACAGGTTGGCATCGGTATATTGTTTCACTTCGAATTTCTTTACATATCCGTAGATGGTTTCGCTTCTGCCTTGCAGGGTTGCATAACCGTCAGCTCCGGCAACCGGACTTTCCACCGGACGTTCAATTTCGGCAAAGTAATACGAATCATGTCCTGTTTCACACACTTGGATGATTTCCCGGGAACGAATCGTATCTATGGCATAATTGTCGTCAAAAGGTTCAATATAAAGGAGAACTTCCGGCCGGTTAACAACTGCCCGAAAATTATTTCCTATTTTTTCAAGCGTAGGTGTTTCCCGCATGGGATTGGTAAGAAATTCCCTTAAAAGTGTATAGCCGTAATAGTCGTTTTGCACCAATGCCGATTTGAAATTATCCATCAATTTATCCCAATCTAAATCATCATATTTTTTGTATAATTCACCCACAATGTTTTTATTGATATCATCCCGTCCATATTTTAGCCATGTAGATAACCAGCCGGCGCCAATTCGATTTTTATCCGACAGTGGATAAGGACTGTCATCGGGCATTATAAAAGAAGAAATATTGGGAGGAATTGTTGTTGGTTTCGTATAATCATCATGGGATGGAACAATATAAGTTCCAAAAGGATACCTATCACTATCATCGAGAGGATAGTCCGACACTTTCAATCCCCACAACCGCCACATTCGCCTGTCAAAACGTTCGGGATAAAGCGGCGGGCAAAGCGCAAAGACTTCTTTTGCCAATTTCGCGGTATATTCCGGCGATTTATCGGCAATATACCGGAATGTTCTTGCAGTTCTTTGTTTGTTTTCCATACCTTTATTTTTTATTTGAGCCTCTCCCTCCACAGAAGGAAAAACGATAAGGATTGATAAGATTATTAAGCTTATAATGTGTTTTTGTTTGTTTTTCATAAAAATTTATTTTTTCACTTAAAATCATATTTTCACAAAAATAATAATTATTTTTGCAAAAGAGTTCTTTCAGTGCATTTTATTTAAAAACAAATGTAAATTAAGCATGCTTCATTTTGAAAAACTGAAAATACGAAAATTGCACGAAAGTGAAAAGAATATTTTACAAAAATTACTATATGAAGCTATTTTTATTCCCGAAGGAATTGAGCCGCCGCCTTTTGATGTAATAAAACATCCCATACTTGATGTATTTATCAATAATTTTGGTAAAGAAAAAGACGATTATTGTTTAGTTGCGGAAATTGACGGAAAGATTATCGGCGGCGTTTGGGTCAGAGTACTTTCGGGTGAGATAAAAGGCTTCGGTAATATAGATGATGAAACTCCGGAATTTGCGATTTCATTATTTAAAGAATACAGAAACAAAGGAATCGGGACAAAATTAATGCTTGAGATGATTGATTATCTGAAAAATAAAGGCTATAAACAATGTTCATTGGCAGTTCAAAAAGCAAATTATGCCGTGAAAATGTACAAAAGTGTCGGTTTTGAGATAATCAAAGAAAAAGCGGAAGAATATGTAATGGTTTTAAAACTGACGCAGTGATAATATTAGTACACAAATAACACAGATTAGGCAAGTCTGACAAGAATTTTAATTCAAGCAATTTTACAGGTTTTACATAATCTGTAAAATTATGCTCGATTTTCCACTATATTTGTAGAAAAAAACGAATCATTACTATGAAGGCAAAGAATTAAATCGTAATTTTGCACTTATTTTTACGCAATGATAATTTATTACTATGATTACACGAAGGACTTTTTTAAAAACAAGCGGATTGGCAACGGCCGGTCTTGCTTTAGGCGGTATGAGTGAGTTACGTTCTATGTCGGCTTATGCCGGGGCGCAAGTAGTCGGCGCTAATCGTAAAGTCAATCTTGCCTGTGTCGGCATCGGAAATCGAGGCGCTGAAATTATTACCGAGTTTGATAAAACGGGTTTAGCGAATGTGGTCGCTCTTTGTGACGTGGATTTAGGCGCTACGCATACGCAGGCGATGATGAGTAAATTTCCCAATGCCAAACAATTTACCGATTTTCGGGAAATGTTCGATAAAATGGGAAATGAAATTGAAGCGGTATCTGTTGCTATTCCAGATTTTGCCCATTTTCCGGTAGCTATGTTAGCTATATCTTTAGGAAAACATGTTTATGTGGAAAAACCTATGGCACGAACGTTTTATGAAGCCGAGCTGATGATTGAAGCTGCTAAAAAACGAAAAAATGTGGTTACTCAAGTGGGAAATCAAGGGCATTCCGAAGCTAATTATTTTCAATTCAAAGCATGGAAAGAAGCCGGAATAATCAAAGATGTGACGGAAGTAACCGCTCACATGAATGCCGACCGGCGTTGGTATTCTTGGGATTCCCGAATGAACCGTTATCCCGATGCTCAACCCGTTCCTCCGACCATGAATTGGGATCTTTGGCTGGCAACGGCTATGTATCACGGATATAATGAAAAATATCATCCGGGAAACTGGCGCAGCTGGTACGATTTCGGTATGGGCGTTTTGGGCGACTGGGGGGCGCATATTCTTGATACGATTCACGAATTTCTGGATATAGGTTTACCCTACGAAGTGAATCCGTTGAAAACCGAAGGTCATAACGATTATATTTTCCCCAAGGCGAGCACGTTGTTGTTCCGCTTCCCGAAGCGCGGAAGTATGCCTCCGCTGGATATTACTTGGTATGAAGGTGTAAATAATATTCCGACTGTGCCGGAAGGATATGGAACGTCCGATATTGATCCGAACATTCCGCCGGTAGCCGGAGGCAAGTTGCAGCCTTCCAAATTGAATCCGGGAAAGATTATTTACAGCAAAGAATTAATTTTCAAAGGTGGTTCGCATGGAAGCACGCTTTCGATTATTCCCGAAAAAAAGGCAAAGGAAATGGAATCCAAATTGCCGCCGGTTCCTCAAAGCCCTTCCAACCATTTTGCCAATTTCCTTTTGGCGTGTCAAGGATTGGAAAAGACGCGTTCGCCTTTCGAAATACACGGGTCATTAAGTCAACTGTTTTCACTCGGCGTTATTGCTCAACGCTTGAATACGAAAATCCTCTTTGATCGAGATACCAAGCAAATTACCAATAATGCGTTTGCTAACGCCCTGTTGACACAACAGCCGCCTCGTTCGGGATGGGAAGAGTTTTATAAATTATAAATTATGAATTATGAATAAATATAGTATAGGAATATTTGGTTTGTTTTTTACTTGTATTTTTACACAAACAATTTGGAGTCAAGATAATACATTGACGCCAAAAGAGAGGGAAGAAGGATGGGAATTGTTGTGGGACGGCAAGACGACCGAAGGATGGCGTGGCGCTAAGATTTCTACTTTTCCGACGAAAGGTTGGGAAATTCAAAACGGCGTGTTGCGCGTAATTCCTTCCGGCGGCGCCGAATCGGCAAACGGCGGCGATATTATTACGGTACGAAAATACAAAAATTTCATACTGAATGTTGATTTCAAGATTACCAAAGGCGCTAACAGCGGAATTAAATATTTTGTTGATCCGGAACTGAATAAAGGCGAAGGTTCGGCTATCGGCTGTGAATTTCAGATACTTGACGACAAAAATCATCCGGATGCCAAATTAGGCGTGAAAGGAAACCGTCAGTTGGGAGCGCTTTATGATTTGATTCCGCCGGATCGGTCGGATCCGAACTATCGGTTTGATGAAACGGGATTTAATACGGCAACGATTATCGTAAACGGTAATCGGGTGCAGCATTATCTGAATGGAGTGAAAGTCGTTGAATATGTGCGAAATACTCCCGAATTTAATGCTTTGGTCGCTTACAGCAAATATACCGATTGGCCGAATTTCGGAAATCAAGCCGAAGGAAATATCCTTTTGCAGGATCATGGCGATGAAGTATTCTTTAAAAATATAAAAATCAAAGAAATAAAAGGTACTTTATTGCCTCCGGAAACCGGCGAGAAATTCAAATTGGGAATGGCCGGTTATACATTTGCCAATTTTGATTTGGATAAAACCTTGGATGTAATGCAAAAAATGGATATGCATTACCTTTGTATCAAAGATTTTCATTTGCCTTTGAACAGTACGGATGCGCAGATTAAGGATTTCCATGCTAAATTAGCTGAAAAAGGAGTAACCGGTTATGCCGTTGGTCCGATTTATATGAAAAGCGAAGCAGAAGTAGATCAAGCTTTTGCGTATGCCAAAAGGGTAGGGGTGCGATTGATTGTCGGCGTTCCCAATATCGAATTGCTTCCTTACGTAGATAAAAAAGTGAAGGAATATGGTTTTAATTTTGCGATTCACTTGCATGGACCGGACATCAATATTTATCAAGATGCTGATGAAGTATGGAATCAGACGAAAGACTTGGATCCGAGAATCGGGATGTGTTTAGACATCGGTCATGATTATCGGAACGGTAAAGATCCGATTGCCGATTTGAAAAAATACTGTTCGCGTGTGTTTGATATTCATTTGAAGAATGTGACCGACTCGACAAAAGCCGGATATTCGGTGGAAGTGGGTCGGGGTATGATTGATATTCCGGCATTTATCAATGCGTTGCGCGAAGTGGGTTATTCGGGTATGGTCAGTCTGGAGCATGAACGGAATATGAAAGACCCGTTTACCGGAATCGGTGAATCCATCGGTTATTTCAGAGCAATGATTGAAGCGACAAAATAGAATTTTTCATAAATCGCAGACGATAACGATCATTTGTTCGGTGATGTGGGATGCTTTATATGTTTCGATAAATGCGGGAGCAATGGCATTGACTTTTGCAGCTTCCAAAGCCAACGATTAGGTCAAACCGATGATCGGAGCTTTGGCGGCTGCACAGTCGGCTTCTCCGGAGCGGCCATTCAATATTTTATATATTTGCAAGATGAAAAGGTTATTAATTGTTTCTTGCATGTTGCTATTTATTACTACCGTAACTTCTCTCGCTCAAGATATGGGATATGGCCTTGCATTCAATTCGTTTGAAGTGATACAGGAAAAGCGAACGGGTTTAGACCTTTCCCCTTCAAAAGATTTTTCATTTCCTGAGGGCTTCTCTTTATCTTTCGACCTGTTTTTTCAACCTAATTCCGAATATAATTTCGGAGACATTTTCCGCATTATCGGACAGAATAACCAGCACATTGATTTTTTAGTTACTCCGGAGAAGTTAACCGTAGTCAATACAGAAGACAAAATATTAGCGGAATGTCTGTTAGAGGATGCGAGCAATCATTTTTCTTCGTTTTTTCCTTTCCGGCTTAATTTGGATATAAGAAATAATTCATTGAAAATTACCATTGGGAAAAAGGTTTTTTCTCCTCAAGTTTCCTCTTTAGAATATTTCAAAGAGGTAAATATTTTTTTCGGCAAATGCGATCATCCTTCATTTCAAACAAGCGATGTACCGAAAATGATTGTTAAAGATATTCGCATAAACGATATACAAGGCAACGCTGTTTACTACTGGAAACTTTTGAAGCATACCGAAGGCGGCGTCTATGATGAATTGAAAAACCATTTTGCCAAAGTCGAAAATCCCCAATGGCTGTTAGACAAACATATTTTTTGGAATAAAAGAATCAGTTTCACTACCTTAAAAAATCCGCAAATTGCTTATAATCCCGATAAAAATGTGATTGCCATTGCCGACAGAAAGCGTTTTTTTATTTACAATACCCTTTCCAACACGCTTAGCCGAAATGACAATTCATCCGGATTTGTTCATAGTAACGACCCCAATCAAATGATTTACAATCCATCGGACAGTACTTACTATTCCTATTGCTTTTCCAATCTGGAAGGCGGAGATGTAGCGTCATACAATTTTTCTAACAAATCATGGAGCAATACCCAAATCGTGGAATCAGACTTTCAGTATGGACATCACAACCGGTATGTTTCGCCGGAAGAAGACTGTCTCTATTTGTTTGGAGGCTACGGGCAACACCTGTACAAGAATACAGTAAACAAATATTCATTCAAAACCGGAAAATGGGAAAAGCTGCAATATAAAGGCGATGTGATTTATCCCCGCTATTTGAGCGGACTGGGGGTAATTGATGAACACAGGCTTCTCCTTTTCGGCGGTTATGGAAGCAGTAGCGGATTACAAGTTTTATCTCCGAAAAACTACTACGATTTATATCAGATAAACCTGCCTGATTTAACGGTTAAAAAAATATGGGAAATGACTCCGCCGGAAGATCCGTTTGTTGTATCCAATTCAATGGTGGTAGATACCTTAAATAAATGCTTCTATGCCCTTTGCTTTCCACAAAATCAATATGATACTTTCCTCTTTTTTGCTAAATTCTCTTTGCAAAATCCCGGATATGAAATAGTCTCCGACAGTATTCCTTTTTCTTTCAACGACAAATTGTCCTATGTTGATTTATTTCAAAATAAAGAAACGATGGAACTGTATGCCATCACATTTTCTTCACTCACAACCGATTCATTGGCCACGGTATCTATTTATTCGCTTTTTTACCCGAACAATGGATTATCAGTGTATCAAAATGTTGCATATAAGTCCCATTATACCGGTTTATTCGTTGGATTGATCCTCTTATTGTTGATTTTAGCATGGATCGTTTTGTTTTTCCTGTTTTTCAGAAAGAAAAAGATTGATACGATTACGACTACTGCTACGAACACTGAAATTGAAGTTGATTCCGGTATTGAAGAAATAAAAGACTTCCGCGATGATAAATTTACGTTGATAAAGCAAGCAGGCGACCGGGACAAAAAACAAGCCTTGTTTCTTTTTGGAGGATTTCAAGTAAAAGATAAAAACGGAAATGATATTACCGGTGAATTTTCACCTACGCTGAAGCAACTATTTCTGATTATTCTGTTAAACACACTTAAAGATGACGGGAAAGGCATTTCTTCCGTTGAACTTAGCAATACCCTCTGGCCCAATAAAACCCGTGAAAGCGCCGGAAATAACCGTTCGGTAATGGCATCCCGGCTACGTCAGTTGTTCGAAAATATCGGCTCTCTGCATATTGAAAGTTTTAATTCATATTGGAAGATAAAATTAGGAGACGAAATTTATTGCGATTATCGCGAAGCGCTTACATTACTCCGGAACATGAAGAATAAAAATAACCGAACGAAGGAAGAGGTAATGAAACTTATAAATATAGCGTCTTACGGCGAATTATTGCCGAACCTGCAGGTAGAATGGTTGGATCCTTTCAAGGCAAATTTTGCTAACCTATTGATTGATTTGTTGATTGATGCAAGCAAACAAAAGGAGCTTGCTTTCTCTCCTTTCGAAATGATCTGTTTAGCCGACACATTATTGATCTACGATATATTGAACGACGATGCCTTGAAGCTAAAATGTTCTGCATTAGTCAAAATGGGAAAGAACGGTTTAGCCGGTGAATTTTATAACTCTTTTGTAAAACAATACTTGGTTTTATTCGGAACCGAGTATAATTATTCTTTCGCTCAAGTAATTTCTTAATTTTTTTAAGAAATATTGTTATTTACAAATAAATTAAGGAATATTTTTAATAAAATATAACATATTTTATTTTATTAAACCATTTATTAAGCCATTTATTAAATATCAGACTATATCTTTGCTAATACAATCACGAAAAAGGGAGGTTTAAAA
>WRFZ01000070.1 GCA_009778655.1 Candidatus Azobacteroides sp. | reverse complement strand
CCACAGATATTTTTTGCAAGAAAAAAACGTCTCCGAATTTATAGAAAGGCATACTTTGATTTGAAAACAAAGTGTACATCAAGTGCTTTTTACTTCCGTACAAGCAATACGAAACGTGTTGCGTCTGTAATTGCCACACACTTCTCAATTTTCTTTGAAAATTTTTATGATTCGGAAATTCGGCTATCTGTTGAAATTCATCAATACACACAACAATTCTAATCCCTTTTTGGGTTGCAATTTTTAACGGTAAATTCAGAATCTCCTCTGTCAGCGAACCGTTTTTTGAAATACTAAATGAAATACTGAAGTCATTTACAGGATTGTTTCCAATGGTAATTGTAGGAGTCAGAGCAGATAAAAAACGGCGGGCATTTTCCGCCCATTCTTCCCATTTATTTGAAGTCTGCCGGATAATCTCATTTGCGAAAATGCGGTAAAAATCTTCTTCCGAACGGCAAGGAAAAATATCTAAATTAACTATTTTCAGATTTTTATCACTTATCTGTTTAGCAATCTTCAATACTAAAGACGTTTTTCCCCATCGGCGGGGAGAAATGAGGATCGTATTGATTCCATGAATAAAATTCGCCGATAGGCGTTTGGCATCTTCTTCCCTGTCGGTAAACCACTTGCCAAATGTTGCCCGTCCATATATAAATGGATTCTCCATAAATAAATCTATTTTTTCCATAGCAAAGGTAATTATATTTGATAAATGTAACAAGCATGTTAGTAACATGCTTGTTAGTAACATGCTTGTTACATTTGTAATTTATTGTATTTCAATTTATTATTCATCTAATTTTTTCTGTTTTTTAAAATTTTTCTTACTAAAAAAATCACTTATTTCGCAAAATCCGCTTAATCTCATTTAATTTATTTAACGCTTCGATGGGAGTTAAATTGTTTACATCCAAATTATTTATCTCATCACGGATTTGCGTAAGCACCGGATCGTCTAATTGGAAAAAACTTAATTGATAACCTTCCCGTTCGGATAATAATTTTTTCATAGGCCGGGCAATGCCTGTTTTTCGGTTATCGGTTTCCAACTGTTTTAGTATCTCATTTCCTCGTTTCACAATGCTTTGCGGCATGCCGGCCATTTTTGCGACATGGATTCCAAAACTGTGTTCGCTTCCTCCTCGCACTAATTTTCTCAAAAAAATGACTTTATTGTTTTCTTCTTTTACCGAAATATTGTAATTCTTAATTCGCTTGAACGATTTTTCCATCTCGTTCAACTCGTGGTAATGGGTAGCAAAAAGCGTTTTGGCGTGACATCGGGGATGTTCATGAATGTATTCGACAATCGCCCAAGCAATAGAAATGCCGTCGTAAGTGGAAGTGCCGCGCCCTAATTCGTCAAACAAGACAAGACTTCGTTCGGATAGATTGTTCAGAATATCGGCTGCTTCATTCATTTCTACCATAAAAGTAGATTCTCCTAACGAAATGTTATCGCTGGCGCCAACTCTCGTAAAAATTTTATCAACGATTCCGATGGCAGCCGCTTCGACCGGAACAAACGAACCGATTTGCGCCATCAAAGTAATTAAAGCGGTTTGTCGCAACAGCGCCGATTTCCCTGCCATGTTCGGTCCCGTAATGATGATAATCTGTTGCTTTTCATCATCCAAATAAACATCGTTGGGAATATAAGATTCATCGGAAGGAAGTTGAGTTTCAATAACGGGATGTCTTCCGCCTTTTATATCAATCGCAAGGCTATCGTTGATTTGCGGACGGATATACTTATTTCGTTGAGCAACCTTTGCAAAGGATAAAAGACAATCAATCTGCGCAATCAAGTTGGCATTCGTCTGAATGGGCGCAATGTATTCGTTCAATTCAAGTACCAAATCATTGAAAATTTTGGTTTCCAATGCAATGATTTTATCTTCCGCACCCAAAATTTTTTCTTCATAAATCTTCAGCTCTTCCGTAATGTATCTTTCGGCATTGACTAAGGTTTGCTTTCGAATCCAATCGGGAGGAACCCGATCTTTATGAGTATTGCGAACTTCAATGTAATATCCGAAAACATTATTGAAACTTACCTTCAATGACGGGATTCCCGTTCGTTCGCTTTCTCGTTGCTGAACATGCAAAAGATAATCTTTTCCGGAAAAGGCAATTTTCCGTAATTGGTCTAATTCTTCATTCACTCCTTTAGCAATCACGTTACCCTTATTCAATAAAATTGGCGGATCCGGCATCATTTGTTTTCCGATTTTTTCCCGAATTAATTCGCAATCGTTCAATTGATCGCCAATGGTACGAAGGCTGTATTCTTCCGATTGAAGGCAAAGCTGTTGAACCGGCTCGATTGCCTGCAAGGCAACTTTCAATTGCACAACTTCGCGCGGATTCACTCTGCCGACAGCTACTTTGGATATGATACGTTCCAAATCCCCGATTAACCGAAGTTGTTTTTCCAATAACTCCTTTAATTCTGGTTTTTTAAAAAAATACTCAACCACCGACAAGCGATCATTTATGAGTTTTATCTCTTTCAAAGGAAAAACGATCCAACGTTTCAACATCCGGGCGCCCATAGGAGTAATTGTTTTATCCAGAACGTCTAAGAGCGATTTCCCTCCTTCGTTCATTGTATTCAACAACTCCAAACTGCGAACGGTGAATCGGTCCAAACGGACATAGCGGTCTTCTTCAATGCGCGAAATGGAAGTAACATGTCCGATTTGCGTATGTTGCGTTATATCCAAATAATGCAATACGGCTCCTGCAGCGACGATTCCGTTCGTCAAGTGCTGAATGCCGAAGCCTTTGAGATTTTTCGTCTCGAATTGTTTCAACAAGCGAGCATTCGCCGTATCTTCGTTAAAAACCCAATCATCCATTTCAAAAGTCAGGAACCGTGTACCGAACAGGTCAATAAATTGCTTCCGTTTATTGCGATCCAAAAGAATTTCTTTCGGCGCAAAGTTGTTAATCAATTTATCAATATAATTGGCCGGTCCTTCGGCAACCAAAAACTCGCCGGTAGATATATCAAAAAAAGCGATACCACAGATACTTTTATTGAAATGAACAGCTGCTAAAAAATTGTTTTCTTTACGATTTAATATATTATCGTTGATGGAAATACCCGGAGTAACCAATTCGGTAATTCCCCGTTTTACCAATTTCTTGGCTAATTTAGGGTCTTCCAATTGATCGCAAATGGCTACTCGTTTTCCGGCTCGAACCAGCTTAGGCAAATACGTGTCCAAGGCGTGATGCGGAAAACCGGCTAATTCAACAAATTGCGCTGCCCCGTTCGCTCTTCGAGTCAATGTGATTCCAAGAATCTCGGAACTTGCAATGGCATCTTCCGAAAAGGTTTCATAGAAATCTCCTACACGAAACAACAAAATGGCATCGGGATGTTTCGCTTTGATCTCAAAATATTGCTTCATTAAAGGCGTTTCCACTATTTCTTTTGCCATACAGATTCTATTTCTTACGTTAATGTGCAAAGATACTTTTTTTATAGAACAATTCGTATATTTGTCCCGTTTTTATTTTACGGCTTGATGTATCATTGTTCAAATTTTAATTAATATGCTTTATCTCATGATTGTAGTCTTTATAATAGGCTACGTTTGTATTGCGTTGGAACATCCGTTGCACGTCAATAAGTCGGCAACAGCACTGCTTTTGGCAACGGTCTTATGGGTGTTTTTTGCTACCGGCGATCCGACTACTTTTCCTGCTTATGATGATTTCCGGGAATATTTACTTCTGCATCCGGGCGATACTTTTCTTTCTTGGTTAACTCACGTTCCTCTGATTGAACATTTGGGATCGGTAGCCGAGATTCTGTTTTTCTTGATGGGAGCTATGACGATTGTTGAAGTTATAGATGTACATGAAGGATTTCGAATTATTACCGATAAAATCAATACGCGGAAAAAAACAACGCTGTTGTGGATCATTGGTATAATCACCTTTTTCATGTCGTCAGTTTTAGATAATCTGACTTCTTCCATTGTCATGGTCGCTCTTTTACGAAAATTAATTGAAGATAAAAAGGACCGATTATTTTTCGCCGGAATCATTATTCTGGCAGCCAATGCCGGAGGAGCATGGACTCCAATCGGCGATGTGACGACTATTATGTTATGGATTGGAGGAAAAGTATCTTCCGTTCATATCATGGCTACTACCGTTATCGCTAGTGTTGTTTCCCTGATTGTTCCGCTCCTTATTCTATCTTTCACGATGAAGGGGAACTTTACCCGTCCCGAACTTAACGCAAAAGAAGGAGCGAATATACAGCTTACCCATACAGAAAGGAATATCGTTTTCTTTCTGGGAGTCGGTGCTTTACTGTTTGTTCCGATTTTCAAAGCCCTTACGCATTTACCCCCTTATTTAGGTATGATAGGCGGTTTGGGAGTCTTGTGGATTGTTACCGGTTTTATGCACAAGCAACGTTCCGAAGAAGATATGAATCGTTTATCGGTCAACAATATTTTAAAACGAATTGACACGTCAAGTATTCTCTTTTTCCTCGGTATTCTAATGGCTGTAAATGCTTTGCAAACTTGCGGACAGTTGGGGATGCTTTCAATCTCTTTAGATAAAATTCCGCTGGGCGAGCCGAGTAAATATTATTTGATTACGACTGTGATCGGACTTCTTTCGGCAATCATTGATAATGTGCCTTTAGTTGCCGGCGCTATGGGAATGTACAATTTCCCAATGGATCACTATTTCTGGGCGTTTCTTGCTTATGCTGCAGGAACCGGTGGAAGTATTTTGATTATCGGTTCGGCTGCCGGCGTTGCCGTTATGGGGATGGAAAAAATTGATTTCATTTGGTATCTGAAAAAGATTTCATGGTTGGCATTACTCGGTTATTTGGCCGGTTGCGCGGCTTATATCATTCAAGAATACCTTATGATGATGTAATAACAAAACCTGTCATCCCGCGCTTGACGCGGAATCCCCTGTTAAAACGATTATCAGTGGATTGCGGGTCAAGCTCGCAATGACAGGATGTTGTTCTATTTTCTATTTCACTACCGTCGGTTTTTTATATGTTTTTACGACGCC
Organism: Candidatus Azobacteroides sp.; assembly: GCA_009778655.1. Classification (GTDB taxonomy): domain Bacteria; phylum Bacteroidota; class Bacteroidia; order Bacteroidales; family Azobacteroidaceae; genus Azobacteroides. Next base: position 3,123 of record WRFZ01000070.1, on the reverse strand, counting down.
TTTCGTATCGTACACTTCCATATAAATGAGGTATATGCCGGGAGTTAATGTTTGTCCGGAATTTCTTTTCCCGTTCCAAATCAACTCGCCTTCGGTTCCCAACAATTCGTTATTGGCAATCACGGTAATCATTTTTCCCGTCATATCGTAAACATACGCTCGGCAACGATACCCCGGCGATTCGAATCGGTACCGGATGGAGTAATTATCCGAATTTATTTCCGGATATGTAACCGTAATCCCTTCCTTAATTCCGGTAATGACGGATTGTGAATTTTGGTATCCGGGTGTTCCGAAGCCGCTCGCAGCGGAAGCCGAATGCCAATTTTCCGGATCGTTTGTCGGCAGGTTGACATCTGTACGTTCGAGTGCGATTCCTTTTTTGTTACTGATGCCCGCCGTGTGCATATTTTCATTGTACGCAAATTCGTCTATAATCTCATTTGTCCGGTTATTTATCAACACAGCGCATCCCGATGTATTTGCTAATGAAGGCATAACGCTTAATTCGACAAAATCGGAAGACGGGCGACATTCGTAAAACGAGCAAACTAAATCTTTACTTTTAGTTATTACCAAATATTGTTGCGGTTGCAGCAATAAAGGAGTTGTAGCTAAGGCATATAAACTGTTGAAAGATCCGTCCGACGGCTTACGGCTGGTGATGCTTAGAAATCGTAAATCAAACGCTTTATCGGATTTATTATAAATTTCCACGTATTCATTGCCTCCGGTCGGCGGATTAAACAAAATCTCGTTGATGACTATTTCGTTTTCCGTTGCTTCATAACCGGAGCCGAGCAATACCGTTTTGTTTTCCAATTCGAATCCCGAACGGTCTTTTACTCCCGTCAATTCCAATTCAATCATTACTCCTTGCGGAGGCAAAGCGCTAAATCTGAGTATCACTTCCGTACCCTGCGGATAATTGGGAGTCAAAGCGGTAATCTCATACGAATTATCGCTTAATGTATAAGCCGATTTATCCGTTAAAGTCGTTCGATTCATCGGTTTCGAGAATGTCAGCTTTATTTCATTGTTCTCCAAAGTTTGAATATCAACGATTGTAGGAATCTCACTGTCCGGATTGACCGCTTTTACGGAGTTTTCCCTTCCAGGTGTTCCTCCGGCAATATCGGAACCGATCCAATTGGAAGCGGCATTGCTTTTATTTTCCGAATCAATACATTCCAACGACCATCCTCCGGCTTTTTTCTCATTACTTCCGTACATCTTATCGGAATATTCGAACCAAGATATTAAGGTCCCGTCTGAAAGTCCGAACATTAATAATCTTCCGGTATTAGCCATCGTCGGGAAAGAAGTTACGCCAAATACTTTAACATCCTCCGGAAAATTAGCGACAGCGGTCGTTTTCGTCAAAACAAAATATTCTTGCGGTTTGATTTCCGCATCCGGAAGCTTGTAGGAATTAGTTCCGTAATAATACAAGCAATTTGCCAAATTAAATGTTTTATTGCTTCTATTATATAATTCGACATATTCGGGATCGGTACCTCCGGGATTTGCCATAATTTCACTGAAAACAACATCATCTTCTTCCGGTAAATCCGGATTGGTTGTTCCGCCGTCTCCTTGTTCATCGTCTCTTAATTCTCGAACCAGAAAGTCGTCGAAATAAAACGATTTATTTCGGGTAGAAGAAAAATAGCAGACCGTGCCGAAATAATTTCCAGAAAATACGTCGGATATTGAACAAGTCCCTTCCAATACGTATTCCGATTCGTCGTCAAATTTAGAATACAGGCTAAACGTTCCTTTTTTATCCCATTTCGCTTGGATATGAAGAGCTGATGATGTTTGGTTTAAACGTTGAGCAGTTCCTTCGATTAAAACCTTCGTCGTTTTTCCTTTTTGAGAAACCAAACAGAGGTTTTTGTTTGTGTATCCGACGCGGATAAAAAGGCCGTTCAAGTCGCCGGTTAAATCGGATTCATCACTACACAAAAATACTTTGGCATAATTGGACGAAGTAGGATTGAAATCCAATTTCATCCACCATTCCCAATAAGCGTTGGCCGATAATGCGGAAGCAGTTCTTAATTGAGCGGGAGACCCGGTGGTCGGCGCATTCAATTGCAACCGGAGATCCGTATTCACAATAAACTTTTCTCCGTCCCCCGACCACTCTACCGAACGAGTGGCAGGCGGAATACCTTGAAAACATCCATCACTGAAATTGTCTGAAAACTGGGAGAAAACACAGCACGGGATTAGCACATGCAATAGAAAAATAATCTTTTTCATAATAAAAAGTTTTGATTAATAATAAATTTGTTAATTTTGCAGTTCAATTCGATTCGAATTGATTTGCGGATGCAAATATAGTTATTTTTTTGATAAAAAAGTAGAATAACAAATAAATTTTATAATTAACAATAATTAACAAAATGAATGTAGCAATTGTTGGAGTAAGCGGTGCAGTCGGACAAGAATTTTTACGTGTCTTGAAAGAAAGAAAATTTCCGGTGGATGAATTGACGCTTTTCGGTTCCGTCCGAAGCGCGGGCAGTATATATGAATTTTCGGGGCGAAAGATTACCGTCAAGGAATTAAAACATAATGATGATTTCAAAGGCATAACTATTGCTTTTGCATCGGCCGGAGCCGGGACTTCCAAAGAATTTGCCGAAACGATTACGAAATACGGAACCGTCATCATTGATAATTCAAGCGCTTTTCGGATGGACGAAGATGTGCCGTTGGTTGTTCCCGAAGTAAATGCAGCGGATGCCTTGATTCGTCCGCGCGGTATTATCGCCAATCCCAATTGTTCCACGATTCAGATGGTAGTTGCACTGAAACCGTTGGAAGAAATTTCACACATTAAACGAATCCATGTAGCTACCTATCAATCGGCTTCCGGAGCCGGAGCCGCAGCTATGGCCGAATTGATTCGTCAACACGAACAAATTGTTCAAGGGGAAACGCCTCAAGTTGAAAAATTTGCTTACCAATTGGCTTTCAATGTAATCCCGCATATCGACATTTTCTTGGATAACGGCTATACAAAAGAAGAAATGAAGATGCACAACGAAACGCGCAAGATTATGCATTCCGATGTGAATGTAAGCGCTACATGCGTTCGCGTACCGGCTTTAC
>WRFZ01000069.1 GCA_009778655.1 Candidatus Azobacteroides sp. | reverse complement strand
ATAGAGTAAAAAAAGTAATTAGGAAAGTCAATAAATGGTTGAAAGTCATTGCTGAAAAAATAGGCATAGAAACTGATTTAACCACCTATGTAGCAAGACACACCTATTTTTCTTATCCACTACAAATTAACGAGTTACAAAGCCTAAATTTCCGACAGGTAACGGTTTAGAAACGAGCTAACCTCATTCTTTTACACCATTTTGCACTAATTACAAAGAACGACTTTCAGCTACAAAAATATGAAAAAATATTCGACTGTGAAAATAAATCGATACTTTTTTACATAAGCAGGCATTATTGCAGAACATTAATGCTTTTGCCGGACTTTCGATAGAAAGTATTTCAAAAAAATGTACCAAAATTCCACGATATACAGATTCATGTAAAAGCTACCGCTAAAAAATTTCGGAAGATCCGGATAAACTGATTATACGTAGAAAGAAGACAGGCATCAATTAAATTAATCAATACAAAAGTGCGTATAAATATATCTATGTACAAATATAATCTTACGAATGTGAATAATATCTTCCCCCGACTCGGCAAAAAATATGCTTGTGCAGAATTCTTTCATCCATGCCGAACAATTCAATAGCATTGCATTTAAATGACAATTTAATATTAATGTCTATATAGTTATTATACATTTATGAAATAAATAACAAATTATTTTCATAATTCATTGATAACAAATTGCTTTTAATTAAAAATGTACTTACTTTTGTTGTGGTAAAATGTGAATTACTTATGGCATCAAAATCTAAAATCAGACAACAGGCAATGCGGACAGCCGCCCGTATTTGGGAACTTAAAAGCGGAGAACAGCTTGATAATCTGGTTACTCTGCTGATCGAGGGTTTCAGTCAAATGATTTATGAAAATGAAAACGACATTGAAGAAATCAAGGAAAGACTGCTGGAAGAAATTGCCGATGCTCTGACACCCGACAGTCTGATTGTTGCAAAACCGGCTCACTCGATTCTTCATGCGATGCCTCTCGAACCGGAACTGGAAATTGACAGAAAAAGCGGATTTTATACGGAAAGACTTACAGGCGCCGCCGCAAAATACAATTTGCGGACGTTAGATTTTTCTCCTGTCATTGATCATATCCGGTTGGTACGGGGTGAGATTTTATATCTGTTGTGCGAACGCAACCTTTACAGCATCGGAATGCAGGGAGAGAAAGAACTGCTCACCCGTGCCGGTGTATTTTATCAAGACTTGAATCGCACGGTCTGGATCGGCTTTGATTTGGATAAAGCCGTAAGTTCGTTAAAAGATATCCATTTTTATTTTGATTTTCCTCTCACCTATCACAAATATGACCTGTTTTCACTGTTGAATCAGACGGTTTGGAGCATTGACGGCTTGCAATTGAAGACTGAAACGGGAATTGCGCAGCCGCCCGAAGGCAGAAAACCGCAGGGAAGTATTTTTGATTTATATAACGTATTACAAATGAATGATGAAGAAGTAATGAACCTATACCGGAAACAATTTATGCATATAAATAACCATGTTCAGACTTCTTCATTAAAAAAATCTCCTTTCCCCGAAGAATTAATTCCGTACTTTCCGGAAAGAGTTAAAGATTTTGAGCCGCAATACTGGCTCAAAATTGTTTTTCCCGCTCATTTTAAGAAAGAAGACCTTGATGACCTGACGATTCATTTCAATGCCTTTCCGGTTTCCAATAAACGCGTGTTATCCACTTCCCTGTTTGATAATAAGAACCTGACGAATACGCTGCCGTTACCGGTTGTTCCGGGAGAATTTTTTATGGCGGTGGATGAAGTGGAGGATTCCTACGGAGACCGATATGCTTTTCTTCCTTATAATATTACACAAAAACCGTCGGGAGGAACTTACACCGTCAAGCGTGGAGGATTGGAAAGGTTCGGCAAACGCGACCTTAAAGAAATGGTCGATCAGTTTGTTGACCTGCTGCGTACCGAATATGCTACTTTTGCAGCGATGAAAACGGATAACATCAATAATGCGATGGAAGAATTGGAAATAATTATCAAGCAAATAAAAGAAAAAACGGAAACGAATCTTTTCAGGGTCAGTGAAACTCCCACCTATCTTTTGATTGATCCGTTCGAAGAAAGACCGAATAATACAATCAGTGCAAGCTATTGGACAACCAATTGCGATTTGGCGAACGGGATTGCTTACGGCATACCGTTTTCGCCGTTAAAGTCGCTGCCGTTGGAAAAAGATTCCTGTTATCTTTTGAAAGCCGCTTCCGGCGGAAAGGCCGTTCCGAGAAAGGAAGAAATGCTGACGGCTTACAAGTATGCGCTCACCACGCGCGACCAGCTTTTTTCGGCAAGGGATATTGAAAACTATTGCTGCATGAAATTCGCCGAAAAAGCGGAACGGGTAAAAGTCAGTCGCGGAATTGCCTGCAGTATCAGAGAAAAAGAAGGTTTGATCCGGACTGTGGACGTTACTGTTGAACCGGCGCCGGAGTTTACAGCCCTGTTCGATTCCGTTACGCTCGGCGAATTGAAACTTGAATTGGAAAAACGTTCTCCGGATACCTATCGCTACAGGATTCTGATTGATAATAAGGTGATTGCATAAATGAATAACTTTGAATACCAATATATAAAATAAACATATAACTAAAGAAAATGGCAACCGTAAGAACACCCGAAATTAAGGCGGTAGTTTCCGTAGCCGGGACAATTATGCCGTTCGTAAGCTTAAAGATAGCTCAAGAAATGGGAGCGCACCATGATTTTGAGCTGCTGCTCGATCATAAGACTTTTGACGCCGCGTTTTTTAACAGCCCGGAAAAACAGTTAAATCTGATTTATACCAAAGTAATCGTTGATTTATCTCAAGACGGCGGCGTACCCTACGTTTTTGCGGGGATGGTAACCAATGTACGGATGCAAGCCCGTGAAGGCGACCACGGCGGCGTACTGCTGACGGGAAAAAGCTATACCATTGAGCTGGAGCGCGGCAACATGATGCAGACCTATTCCAATACCGATTTGACGAATATCCTGCGGGAAGTTACTTCGGGAACCGCTTACCTTAGTAGCTTGATTATTCCGGAATGGAAAGCCGACATCGACTTTTCCATCCAATATGATGAAGATGACTGGCATTATTTGCAACGTCTTTATAATCAGTATAATGAACCGTACTTTTATAGCGGTTTGGAGTTGATTATCGGAAATCCTCCCGAAAAGCCGGTTACCAAACTGACTTACGACAAGGAACTGCGGAGTTTTGAAATCTGTTCCCGCCTGGTCCCGAATCAGTTTACGAATTATTATTATAAGCGGGATGAGCATAACCTTTTAATACAGGATTCACCGGGACAGATTGAAGGGGCTACTTCCAATCTGCAATTAATCAGCGGGAAATCCGACTGGCTGACGCGGTCGCGAAAGCCGAATGTACCGGTGGAAGCATACGTGCCGGATATGAGCAGTTTGACGGATCAGGTTAAACGCCGAAAGGTAGCTGCGGGGGGACAAATGTATTATGTGAAAGGCGAAGCAAAAACCTGTGATATATTGATCGGACGGCGAATCAGCATAAATATGCCCAAGACCGCCGGCGGTACGGATATGGGGACATTCCGGGTTTTTAAGACGGTACATTATATAGATGAAGCCGGCAGGTATGTATGCAATTTTGAAGCCGTACCCGCGGATTTGAAGTATATCCCCACTCCGAAAGTTTCGATACCGACTCCCAACCCCATCGAGTGCGAGGTGTACGGCAATGAAGACCCGCAAGGTCTGGGCAGAGTTAAAGTCAAATTTCCGTTTGATGAACGGGTTTGCAGCGCATGGATACCGGTTTCCACACCGGATGCCGGAGGGAACGGATTAGGGCTCGGTCCAGCCAACAGGGGCTTCAGCTTTGTGCCCGAACAGGGTGATTCCGTGCTTGTGGAATTTTTGAGTCCGCAACAGTTGTCGCAACCTTATGTTTCGGGGAGTATGTATCACGGAGGCAATGCCGTCAATTTGGGCGGCGGAGCAAAAGGAAATAATATCAAAACAATTATTACGCGGAGCAAAGCCATGATAAAATTTGACGACACCGAAGGCGGGGAAAGCATTACGGTTATTGATAAAAATCAAAATACGGTTTTCATTGATACGGCACAAAACAATATCACCGTTACAGCAAACAACAATATGACATTGAATGCTACGGAGACAATGACGCTCAACTGCAAAAACCTGCGGATGAATGTTACCGATGATATGGCAACGGATGTGGGTAAGAATCAGGAAACCTATATTGGCAAGAATAGAACGGTGGATTGCTTGAATAACACGGAAGTCATACAACAGCGGTCAAAGATAGAAATAGGATTGGATATGGAGCAATCGAGCGCTACATTGAAAATGGTGACCACGCAAGGCGACATGATAATGAAAGGTTCCGGCAATACGTTGGTACAGGGTCGGTTGGATGCAAGGATCAGTAAAGGGTAATTTCGACATTAAATTAAATGGTTATGAGTGATAATACGCCAATAGGCAAATTCGGCGTCATGGAGAAAGTCTTGCAGAAGACTATGAGATGCTTTGTATATGACATGGAAGAAAATCTTGAGGAGCAAAATCAGTTGAAAGTATTTATCCATGTGACGGCAGAGGAATATTCCTACAATCGGTTTTGGTTCAAAGCAGATGGTGCGGGTGATTATATTCGGTTGCCGGAGGGTATCGCTGTGTCTTCTCCCGGTGAAATGGCAACAGATGATAATCACAAAGACGGCAAGCAGTATTTCAGAATCAGCAAGACAAGGTATGAACTTTTGAAACCGGAACGTCAAAATATTTTCGGACAACAAATCCCGGACGGCAGGGTAAAAAACGTATTGGAAGATCTGCTTCCATCGGTTTCCTATAAACGTTCCGACAGTGGAACTTTTGTTAAGATTGCATCGGGAGAACAGGTGATGTACACCGGCTTTGGGCGCGGACAAACTCCTTCGCCCGTAATGGTAGATATCACCGGGGTTGCAAGGTATAAGAAAGTATATGAACGGTATGTATTTGACGAACCTGAAAATAATAAAAATAATAAATGTTACAATAATAATATGTCGGTTACTTCTCACGTTAAAGTTCCGTTAGAATTTGGTACACACAAAATAACAAATAGCAGATATAACACAAAAGTGGGCAATCCAAATCCATCATCAAAAGGACAAACAAAAGAAATATTGGATACATTATGGAATTATGATAAAAATTATAATAAAGTAGGTTACGGAGCAGGCGTTTGGTTCAAAAATTTCGATTTTTCACCAATCGGTAAAGATAAAAATGGGAAATATACGGAAGATGGAGATTACATCGAAGAAACCTATAATGCTCCGGATGAAAAAGATAAATGGTCGCCGGATTCAGGTTCTACAGACCAACCATATAATGTCCACAAACTGCCTTGTTCCACTTATAAAGCCTATTTCTATAGAGGCGATGATCCGACTGATAAGTCTATTGCCAACCCCATGAATGCCCAGGAGAAATTGGAAAAAGACATCGCAGATAAAAAGCATGATTTGGCGGTCAAAGCAGGCGGACGACCGATTGTATTTGAAATCGCCCGCTATACCCGTACCAATAATTTCAGTTATTATAAAAAGGGCGGACCTATACCTCCTAACGACTATCCAGGGCAACCTGCATTTTATGAAATAAGATATTCTAACCCTCGTTTTCGTGTAGTATTGAAAGAGGAAGATTATGAGGATAATTTTACTAAAGATAAAATGGTAATACAAGTTAATCCTGAACGTACAGTTATTTCATTGGATAAATTTACTAAATCAAATGAGTTAGAAGGTTGTTTAGGGATATTGGGGGTTTTAAAAAACAATGTATATACTAAATTAGCTGATGCAAAAGGAGCATGGAAAACGTTTAATGAAAATCTGATAAAAATAATTCCTGAGTTAGGGGAGGTGTATGGGTATAAAAAGTCTGATAAAATAGATGCGCGTACCCGCGTATTTTTGAAGGCAGATTCGCTTCCGGATATTCCAATAACATCATAAAAAACGATAATATGAAACGACAATTATTAATTTTTAGCTTATTTATTGGTTTATACAGTTTTGTATATTCTTGTAAACCTAATAATAAAACAAATACAATTAATCAAGAAAAAAACGAACAGGAAATGGAAACAAAATATCAAGCAATTTGGGAAAAAGCTTTGGCTGGACAAGATTTAAAAACGATAGATATATTAATTACACAGAATCGAAGATTTAAATTAGATGACTACGATGGATGGTTGGATGTATATGCCGACACTCTTTCTGATCCTTTGAAATGTGCTTTCTATTGGAGCTTAAGTGAAAATATAGAATTAGGAAGAAATCTTTATATTTCAAAAGATAATTTGGATGATACAATGTCTGAGATAGATTTTTTAGAAGGGAAGAAAGATTATATTCATAAATATGTTGGCTTAGGAGAAATCTCAAAAGAATTAAAAGATAAAAAAAATAAAGAGAAAAGAGATTCGCTGTTGAACGATTTAAAAATAGAAAGAGACCGCTTGCAAAAGCAAATTGCTGAATACAAAATTGAAGGTCAGTCCAATTTATCGTTGATTCAATACTGTTTGGATAAAGGAATGAAATTAAATTGGAATGCTGCAGTGAGTTTGACGGGAGGAAATGACAATGATTGGCCTGTCAATGAAATATCTATATTTTTTTACTTCGATAGCATCGCTAAAAACAAGGGTTATTTCAAAGAAGGTGAGAACGATTTACCGGATTTAACCTCCTCATTTGTTGGCTATATTACGTATCCATATCTTGATCTTTCCATGCTGAAAAAAATGTATTCGAAAGGAATAAATAAAAAAGTTTTTTTTGAAACGGTATATAATCCTTATGCTGAAGGTCCTGATGTCGCAATTGTGGATTATCAAGCAGAAAAAATGCTGTTTGACTGGATGCCGGATGAAATGTTTCACTACAGTGGTCATACCTTGTTGCATGCCGCTATCATCAATTTAGATTTGCCCACCGTGCAAACAATTATCAGAAACAACAAAGATGAACTGTATATTAAAACCGTACCGAAACCACACTTTACTTCGCGTGAGATATACGGTGGAAAATCGTTCACTCCGCTTGAGTTGGCATTGTATCAACAAAAAGAAATTGAAAAAAGCAAAGAAATTGAAAAAAACTTAAAAGAATCGCCAGATTATCCTGATTACCTACCGAATATTTTATGCGCAGAACAAATAAAGGAAATAATCGCCTTTCTCCGGCAGGAGTCGGGTATAACAACAGATAATGACACGACAAGCAGCGTTCCGCCGGCTCGCCCCAAACGCTATTGGTCGGCGCTTGCAGATGATGATGATTAAAGAAAATGAAAGATGTTAGAAGCCCATATTATTTGATTATTTGCTTGCTGTTTGTTTTATCAAGCGGGATACTTTCTTGTACCATTAATAAAACAAAAACAAATACAATTAATCAAGAAGTAAATAAACAAGAAATGGAAACAAAATATCAGGCAGTTTGGGAACAAGCGTTAAAAAATCAAGATTTTATTACAATTGATTCTTTGATAAGTAAGAACAGACGCTTTATATTACCCGATGGATGTCATTCTCAATATACTACGATAAAAGATGATGAAAATTCGACTCCATTAGAAAACATGGTTTATTGGTGCATAGATGAAAATTGTGAGTTATGGTTTAATATTTGGAACAGATCAGAGGTGTTGAAATCTTTACAAGCAACCCGCAATTATTTGACTTTTAACGATGACAGTATTTTTGGTTCAAATATAACAAATTTAGGAGGTTACTTAGATGATTCCTTTAATGGCAACGTAGAAGATTGCTCCGGAGATTACAATCAATTACCCGCCAAAAGAACAAATGAGGAAGAAAGAATAAAAACAATACAAAATGC
>WRFZ01000068.1 GCA_009778655.1 Candidatus Azobacteroides sp. | reverse complement strand
CGCCGTTTGGATACGCATTTTCTGGGGATTCAGAAGTTGGGAGCGGATTTCAATTACAATGCAGATCGCCGGATTTACGAAGTGAAAGCCGAAAAATTGAAAGGCGCTTATATGCTGTTAGATGAAGCTTCCGTAACCGGTACGGCCAATATTCTGATGGCATCCGTTTTGGCGGAAGGCGAAACGACCATCTATAATGCCGCTTGCGAACCGTATTTGCAACAATTATCCAAAATGTTGTCGGCTATGGGCGCTTCCATTGAAGGCATTGCATCCAACTTGCTTCGGATTAAAGGCGTTGACCGATTACGAGGTTGCGAACATACCATTTTGCCCGACATGATTGAAGTCGGGAGCTTTATCGGAATGGCGGCTATGACTCAATCGGGAATCCGTATCAAGAATGTTTCCTACGATGATTTGGGTTTGATTCCCGACGCTTTTCGTAAATTCGGAATCATTGTTGATAAAGACGGCGACGACATAGTTGTTCCGGAACAGGATTCGTATTCCATTGAAACGTTTATTGACGGTTCGATTATGACCATCGCCGATGCGCCTTGGCCCGGATTGACTCCCGACTTGTTGAGCGTTTTCCTCGTAGTCGCAACGCAAGCGAACGGAAGTGTGTTGATTCATCAGAAAATGTTTGAAAGCCGTTTATTCTTTGTGGATAAGCTGATTGATATGGGAGCGCAGATTATTTTGTGCGATCCGCATCGGGCAACGGTAATCGGCTCCAATCGCCGCTATAATCTCCGTGCAGCCAATATGGTTTCACCGGATATTCGCGCCGGAATCGCCTTGTTGATTGCGGCCATGAGCGCCGAAGGAACCAGTCGGATTCACAATATTGACCAAATTGATCGCGGCTATCAAGACATTGATAAACGATTAAACGCTTTGGGCGCACGAATAACACGAATATGATTAATCGCGACGAATTAGTTCCGATCGGCCGGTTCAAAAAGCCGCACGGCATAAAAGGCGAAATCACTTTTTCGTTTACCAATGAATCGTTTACATCAAAGGAATGTCCTTTTCTTATCTGCGAGATTGATGGTATTTTTGTGCCGTTTCGGATTGAAAATTATCGGTTTATTTCCAATTCAACGGCATACGTTCAATTAAAAAATGTTGATTCCGACCAAGAGGCTCGCATACTCTCTCATAAAGAAGTTTATTTTCCAGTAAAAAATATCAAAGAAGAAATTGAAAATGATTCTTTTACTTGGGATTCTTTTATTGGTTTTACCTTAACGGATCAACGACTCGGGAAAATCGGTCGTATTGTTGATGTGGACGAAACGACCGTTAATATATTGTTTATAGTTGAAAGAGAAAATGAAGAAATTCTGATTCCGGCTGCCGAAGAATTTATTATCCGAATAGATGAAAATCAAGAAGAATTACTGGTTGTATTGCCGGAAGGGTTGATTGAATAAATATTCATATTCGGCACACTTTATTTATCTTTGAGCATTCCGGCAGATTTTCTTATTCTTAATGTAAGCCGAATATGATATATGCAAGCTGTGTGATTACTATCTCTCATTTATAAGCAATTTTAATCCGTAATCGCAATAAGGAGGAAATTTACCGTCAGAACTGATAATTGTTAGTTTTTCCGCAATTGCCTGCGCAATCAATATTCGATCGAAAGGGTCATCATGTATTTGTTTGTCAATTTTGTTCGTTGGCAATTTACTTAATGCTTTTACATGGCTAATTTCAAGAGGTAAAATTTGAATTTGAACCGTTTTCAAATAATCTGCAATTTTTTCCAAGTTGTAATCTAATACCATTTTCTTTCCCGATTGTAAAATGACAATTTCGAGCAAAGTTTCAATACTCACATAGCAAGGATATTGGAAATATTCTATGTCTTCACGAATATTATTATTAAGTTTATCGCTGTCTGTTAATAGCCAAATAAATATATGCGTATTAAGCAAATAACTATTCATTCGTTAAGGGTTTTAAATTAAATATGTCTGCATCTTCATCATAATGAATCTTTCCTTTCATCCAACCCGCCAAACCTCTGGGTTTAATTCTGTCTTTCGCTGATATGGCTGCAGCTTTTGACTTGGTTTTTGATGCTTTTTTCTTTATTCCTGCTGTTTCCATTATTATAAATTAATTTTCGACAGACAAAAATACATAAAAATTTGATTCTTCAAAATATCTTGATACAAAATACACAGAAAATCGAAGTATGACAAATCAGAATAAATCTTTTTTTCAAAATTTCTATCATTTTTTTAGAAAATATTTGGCGGAGAAATAAAAAGATATTATTTTTGCAAGCAAAATAAAATAATTGTGATTTTTGGTAATTCAAATATTCTATTGCTCGTCAACGTGGTGGTACTTATCTTAAAAAGGTAGGGAGAGAAAGGTTGTGGGGTAAATAGAAATTATAGTATAGCCTTTCTCGAACAGAGAAAGGCTTTTTTTATTCAATAAACAGAAAATAATACGGAATGAAAATTCAATTACGCAGTCATACCTGCACGCACGGACGCAAAATGGCGGGCGCACGCGCCCTTTGGAAAGCCGACGGAATGAAAGAAGAACAAATGGGTAAACCGATCATTGCCGTTGTTAATTCATTTACGCAATTTGTACCCGGACACGTCCACTTGCATGAAATCGGACAATTCGTTAAAACCGAGATAGAAAAAAGCGGTTGTTTCGCTGCCGAATTTAGCACCATCGCTATTGACGACGGTATTGCAATGGGTCACGACGGTATGTTGTATTCCCTGCCTTCCCGTGATTTGATTGCCGATAGCGTAGAATACATGATGCAGGCGCATCAAGCCGATGCAATGGTTTGTATCGGTAATTGCGATAAAATTACGCCCGGAATGTTGATGGCCGCCCTGCGACTGAATATTCCGGCTGTTTTTGTTTCCGGCGGACCTATGGAAGCCGGACGATTGGATGGTCAAGGCTTGGATTTGATTGACGCTATGATACAAAGCGCCGACGAATCGGTTTCGGACGAACAGGTTCACAGAATTGAACAACAGGCTTGTCCTACTTGCGGTTCCTGTTCGGGAATGTTTACGGCTAATTCCATGAACTGTTTGAATGAAGCCATCGGACTTGCTCTGCCGGGTAACGGAACCTTAGTTGCTACTCATGCGAACCGAACGAAAATGTTTGCCGATGCCGCCCGGTTAATTGTAGAAAATACAACCAAATATTACCGGGACGGCGATGAAAGCGTTTTACCGAGAAGTATTGCTACGCGAAAGGCTTTTCTCAACGCCATGATGTTGGATATTGCGATGGGCGGTTCTACGAATACCGTTTTGCACCTTTTAGCGTTGGCACAAGAAGCCGAAGTGGATTTCACAATGAAAGATATTGATGAACTTTCCCGTAAAACGCCTTGTTTGTGCAAAGTTGCGCCCAATACTCGTTCCTATTATGTTCAAGATGTCCATAAAGCCGGAGGCGTTTTAGGCATTCTCGGTGAATTGAACAAAGCCGGGTTAATTGATACTTCCGTTCGGCGGGTTGATAACAAAACCTTGAAAGAAGCGATTGATGAATACAATATTTGCGGCGATTCGATTTCGGTTCCGGCAATGAATCTCTACCAATCGGCTCCGGGTAACCGATTTAACTTGAAATTAGGTTCGCAGAATAATTTTTACGATAGGGAAGACTTGGATACCGACCGGGCAAACGGTTGCATTCGCGATATTGTTCACGCTTACAGTAAAGATGGCGGATTGGCAATACTGAAAGGTAATATTGCTCTCAACGGTTGCGTAGTGAAAACCGCCGGAGTGGACGAAAGTATCTTGAAATTTTCCGGTTCGGCCAAAGTATTTGATTCGCAAGAAGCCGCCTGCGAAGGAATTTTAAGCGGAAAAGTCGTTGCCGGCGATGTGGTTGTAATTATATACGAAGGTCCCAAAGGCGGTCCGGGAATGCAGGAAATGTTGTATCCGACTTCATACATCAAATCGCGTCATTTGGGAAAAGAATGCGCGTTAATTACCGACGGACGATTTTCGGGAGGCACATCGGGTTTATCTGTCGGACATATTTCACCCGAAGCGGCAGCCGGAGGAAATATCGGCTTGGTTCGCGACGGCGACAGTATCGAAATTGACATCCCGGCCCGTAAAATAAATGTCTTGCTCAGTGACGAAGAACTTGTTGCTCGCAGGACTGCCGAAGAAGCTCGCGGAAAAGACGCTTGGATGCCGAAAAATCGAGATCGAAAGATTTCCAAAGCTTTACGAGCCTATGCGAGCTTGGTTAGTTCGGCCGACAAAGGAGCGGTTCGGATAATTGAGTAGGAGAGAAAAGGAAATTGTCATGGCGGGCTTGACCCGTTAAAAAATTGGAAAAGAGAATGGAAAAATATATTAATCGAAAAAATAAATCCTATATGGGAAGATTTATCATTAAAGTGGGATTATGAAGATGGAAATTATTAACGATAATCAAGGGATGGCGGGTCAAGCCCGCCATGACAAGTATCCGCGTTCCATGACCGGCGCGCAAGCGCTCCTCGAATCGCTCCTTCACGAAGGCGTTGATACAATTTTCGGTTATCCGGGCGGACAAGCAATTCCTATTTACGACACTTTATACGATTACAAAGATCGGTTAAATCATGTCCTTGTCCGTCACGAACAAGGCGCTGTTCATGCGGCTCAAGGCTATGCTCGCGTTTCCGGAAAAGTCGGCGTGGTGCTGGTAACTTCCGGCCCCGGCGTTGCCAATACGATTACCGGTATCGCTGATGCGATGATAGATAGTACCCCGATTGTGGTCATTGCCGGACAAGTGCCTTCTCTTTTATTGGGTACCGACGCTTTTCAAGAAGTGGATGTGATTGGCGTTACACAACCGATTACGAAATGGACTTATCAAGTGCGAAATGCCGGCGAAATAGCTTGGGCGGTCGCGCGCGCTTTCTATATTGCATCAACCGGTCGTCCCGGACCGGTGGTATTGGATATTGCCAAGAATGCACAAGTGGGAGAAATCGAATATCAACCGGCTACAATCAATCATATCCGCTCGTATATACCGGTTCCCGATATGAATTTGGGAAAAATTGCCGAAGCGGCTCATCTGATAGACGCTTCTCAAAAACCGTTGGCTTTGGTGGGGCAAGGAGTTATTCTCGGAAAAGCCGAAAAAGAATTATTGAATTTCCTGCGGAAAGCCGACATTCCGGCAGCATCAACCGTCTTGGGTCTGTCCGCGTTGCCTTCCGATGAACCTTTGAATGTCGGGATGTTGGGAATGCACGGCAATATCGCTCCCAATTTGAAAACCAACGAATGTGATGTTTTGATTGCCATCGGAATGCGCTTTGACGATCGCGTGACGGGCGATTTAGCGACCTATGCCAAACAAGCGAAAATCATCCATTTGGATATTGATGCCGCCGAAATAAACAAAAATGTCAAAGCGGATGTTCCGGTATTGGGTAACGCGAAAGAAACCTTAGTCGCAATCACTCAATTATTAAGAGAAAATAAACATACCGCTTGGCGGGAAGAATTTAAATCGCATTGGAATAGGGAAATACAAACAGTCATCAACAAAGAGATACATCCGACGGAAGGTTCTTTGAAGATGGGTGAAGTGGTTAATAAAGTTTCCGAAGCCACCAAACACCAAGCGATTTTGGTAACCGACGTGGGTCAAAATCAAATGGCAGGCGTTCGTTATTTCAAATATACTCAAACGAGAAGCGTGGTAACTTCCGGCGGATTGGGAACCATGGGCTTCGGACTTCCGGCGGCAATCGGCGCGAAGTTTGGCGCACCCGATCGTACGGTTTGCCTGTTTGTAGGCGATGGCGGATTGCAAATGACTATTCAAGAATTAGGAACAATTATGCAATCAAATATAGACATTAAAATTATACTTTTAAATAATGAATATTTGGGGATGGTACGCCAATGGCAGGAGTTGTTTTTCAAAGAACGCTATTCCGAAACGGGAATGAAAAATCCCGATTTTGTTCGAATTGCAGAAGCTTACGGCATACCCGGACGTGCGATAACGAAACGTGAAGAATTGGACGGAGCTATTCAAGAAATGTTGGCGACGAAAGGCGCATATCTGTTGGAAGCAAAAGTAGCTCAAAAAGGGATGGTGTATCCGATGGTTCCGGCAGGCGCTTGCATTACGAACATTATTACCGGAGATGAATAAAGCCGGGTTACTGAAAATAGTATAACTTTGCAGCGTGGACAGACTGACTAAAGAGCAACGGAGAAAGAATATGCAAGCCGTGAAAAATAAAAATTCACGCATTGAACTTATGTTGGGTAAAACTCTTTGGAACAGAGGATGGCGATATAGAAAGAATGACAAAACCGTTTTCGGGAAACCCGATTTTACATTTAAAAAATTAAAAATCGCCGTATTTTGCGACAGCGAATTTTGGCACGGTAAAGATTGGGAAATCAGAAAACAAGACCTCAAATCGAATCAAGATTTTTGGATTCCTAAAATTGAGCGTAATATCCAACGAGATATTGAAGTAAATGAAGAACTTGAGCGACAAGGGTGGAAAGTGCTGCGATTTTGGGGTAACGATATTGAAAAGAATTTGCTATCTTGCATCCTAAAAATAGAGGATACAATAAAACAAGAAAAAATGGAATTTACGGAAAAAATTTCGGTTGAAGAATTTAGTAATACTCGGTTTAAACTCAGAGTTGTTGAGCCGAAATCGAACAAAGAAGCGGTATTAACGCACTATATTCATAATTCCGAAGATGAAGCTGCCGAATTTTACAAAAAGGATGCGGTTGAGTTTGCCAAAGAAATTTTGTTGTACAAATACCCCGAAGAAGACATTACGATGAAAGTTGCCGAAGAAGCCCTGCAATATCAAGTTTTTAAAACCGGAGATGTTCCGTTTCCTCCGATTGATAATCCGAAATTTACATTTATTGATTTATTTGCCGGAATCGGCGGTTTCCGATTGGCCCTGCAAAATTTGGGAGGAAAATGCGTTTATACAAGCGAATGGGACTCAGAAGCCAAACGAACGTATCAAGCCAATTTCGGCGAAACGCCGTTTGGAGATATTACACAAGAGGAAACCAAACACTATATTCCCGATAATTTCGATTTGTTGTGCGCCGGTTTCCCCTGTCAAGCCTTTTCCATTGCCGGCCGACGCGGCGGATTTGAAGACACGCGCGGGACATTATTTTTTGATGTTGCCGAAATCATAAGGCGCAAACAACCGAAAGCCGTTTTTCTTGAAAATGTGAAAGGACTTTTTAATCACAACAGAGGAAAAACGTTAGATACCATATTGAATGTTTTAAGAAACGATTTGAATTATTTTGTTCCCAATCCGCAAATTATCAATGCGAAAGATTTCGGCGTTCCTCAAAATCGCGAACGGATTTATATTGTCGGGTTTCACAAAAGTACGAATGTCTCGGAATTTCAATATCCGAAACCGACCGGACAAAAAGTTTGCTTTGCCGACATAAAAGAACAAGAAATTGTTCCGACAAAATATTATTTGTCAACGCAATACTTGCAAACTTTATACAATCACAAAGCGCGACATGAAAGCAAAGGCAACGGATTTGGTTTTGAAATTATTCCCGATTCGGAAATAAGCAATGCCATTGTAGTCGGCGGTATGGGAAGAGAACGGAACTTGGTCATTGATAAAAGAATTACCGATTTTACTCCCACCACCAAAATAAAAGGCGAAGTCAACAGAGAAGGCATTCGTCGAATGACGCCACGAGAATGGGCGCGACTGCAAGGTTTTCCCGATAACTACATTATACCGGTTGCCGATGCTTCCGCGTATAAACAATTCGGTAACTCTGTCGCCGTTCCGGCAATACAAGCAACAGCAAAAGAGATATTGAA
>WRFZ01000067.1 GCA_009778655.1 Candidatus Azobacteroides sp. | reverse complement strand
TTAATTTATCTTTATGATTTTATTATTATAAGCAAATATATTTCGTATTACATTGTAATAAGGAAGTTATTGTCGGTTTTAAACCACCGTTTATTTTGATAATAAATTTATAAATAAGTGAAAATTAAGGATATAAGATCAACTTATTAAATTCTATGCCTATGAGAAACAATTTAAATGGTAATCCGGACAGATTACGCACAGACACAGATGGGATCGCCATCCCAATCCTAATTTTTATTAAATCGTTATTTTTCAAAAATTAAACGTAGATGTATGAAAAAATCTATTATTAACAAACAATCAAAAATGCAGAAAAACATTTCGGCTTTAGTTACTTTTCTGATGCTATTTTGCGCAACCTCGGTTTTCGGTCAGACCAATACGGTGACCGGTACCATTACTGATGAGACCGGCGAGCCGCTGATTGGCGCGAGCGTTGTTGTGAAAGGAACCACAAACGGTTCTATTACCGATGTTAACGGTAAATACACTCTTCAACAAGTATCGGCTCAATCAACGTTGGTTTTCACCTACATCGGCTATCTCACACACGAAGTCTTGGCAGGCAGCCAACGTACAATCAATGTCCAATTAAAGGAAGATACGCAACGCTTGGATGAAGTGGTGGTTGTCGGTTACGGTTCGCAAACGAAACGCGACATTACCGCTTCGGTTGCCGTTATTGACACCAAAAAACTTCTGAGAACTTCAGGCTCTTCGGCTACTCAACAAATGCAGGGAAAAGCGGCCGGGGTTTACATCGGTACTTCCGGTGCGCCCGGCGGACAATCCATGGTACGTATTCGCGGGGTCAATACAATTAATGACAACGGCCCGTTGTATGTTATTGACGGAGTATCGTCCCGAAATCAAGATATGAACTCCATCAACCCGAATGACATCGAAAGCCTCCAGATTTTGAAGGATGCTTCCGCTGCCGCCATTTACGGCGCTCAAGCCGCCAACGGGGTAATCCTGATCACAACCAAGCAAGGTTCGAAAAGCGGACAACCGGTACTGACTTACGACGCTTATTTCGGTATGCAACATCCGGGTAAACGGTATGATGTCCTTAATTCGAAAGACCGTATGGATCTGGAATATACTTCGAAGTTGAATCAGTTGAAAATTACCGGCGCTTATGATAAAGGGGAAAGACCGGCGCACTCATTGTTCAAAACCGAAGCGGACGGCTTTGCTCCCTACAAATACTTATCAAATAAAGGAGGGCTGGACAATATAGACCCGAACACTTACAGTTATCCCGACAATATATATGCGTTGTATTCAGATACCAACTGGTGGGATGAAGTAACCGATGATTATGCCCCCATGCAAAGTCATCAGCTCGGTTTGAGCGGAGGTACGGACAAAGGTCAATACAACATAAGTCTCGGTTATTTCGACCAAAACAGTGTTCATAAACACCGATATTATACTCGTTATTCAACCCGTCTCAACAGCAGTTTTAATGTACGCCCGTGGTTACGGGTAGGTGAAAATCTGTCTTTTGCATGGTGGAAAAGCTTAGGAAGCGTAAACGATGCGTCTGAAAGCAGTATCTATTCTTGGACCTATCGCGCTACGCCTTGGGCTCCCGTGTATGACTTGGGCGGCAACTTCGCCGGTTCCATCATACCGGACACCGGTAACTGGCAAAACCCGGTATCCATATTGTACCGAGAAAAAGACAACTATTGGTCGAACCTCCGTTTGTTCGGTAACGCATGGGCTGAAGTTGACCTGCTCAAGGGTTTAACTTTACGTACCAGTTTCGGTTTGGACTATACGAGCGCTTATCACTACCGAATGAACAAAAAGAATCTGGAATTTTCGGAATCTCCCAAGCAAAACGATTTGGAAGAACATTCGGAATTTAACTTCCGGTGGGTATGGTCGAATACGGCTACTTACAAAACCACAATCAACGACATTCATAAATTGACGGTCATGGTAGGTACGGAAGCTATCCGTGACGGCTTAGGACGCGCATTGACCGGGCAACGGTATAATTACACGCTTGAGGATAATGTCAATACATGGGTATTGAACATGGGTGAAAACAATGATCAACGCGTGGCGGAATCATCTTATAACGGTGAATTTGCCTTGTTCGGTATCTTCGGCCGCGTGGACTATTCGCTTATGGACAAATACCTTCTTACTTTCAATATGCGTAGAGACGGCGTTTCCCGTTTCTCTCCGGAAAATCGCTACGGTAACTTCCCTTCCGTATCGGTGGGGTGGCGTATTTCGGAAGAAAACTTTATGGCTCCTTCCCGCACTTGGTTGGACGATTTGAAAATCCGCTTCGGTTACGGGCTGACGGGTAATTCCGATGTGCCTCGAGCTACCAATTTCGCAAATGAATTTATCATTGAGCCGACAAGATCCAATTATGATATCAGCGGAACTAACGGAGGAACCACCGGATTCCGCCTCGCCCGGTACGGCAATTTGAATACCAAGTGGGAAGCGGTTGAAAGTTACAACATTGGCTTGGATGCGTCTGTACTGAGCGGTAAATTCAGCGCCGGTATCGAATTTTATCGAAAGAAAACGACAAACATGCTGATTCAAGCGGCTTACTCCGGATTGTCCGGTGAAGCCGATGCGCCGTATATTAATTTCGGAAGTATGAGAAACACCGGATACGATGCGAATATAACCTACCGGGGTTCCAAAAGAGATTGGAAATGGGAAATAGGCTTGAATCTTTCTCAATACAAGAATGAAATCTTGAAGTTATCCGATGCCGACGATTATGCGCTTTGGAGAGAAGGGACACGACTTTCCGGCTCCGTAACCCGCACGATCAAAGGACGTCCCATTTCCGAATTTTACGGATACAAAGTGGACGGCTTTTATGAAAACGTTGATCAAGTAAAAGCTATTTTGCCCTTGGGATATGACAGAAGTATTCCGATGACGGACGCCGTAGCCCAACAATACATCGGTAAGTTTATATACGCCGATTTGGACGGCAACGGTTACGTGGACAGCAATGACCGCACAGTCATCGGCTCGCCGCATCCCGATTTGATTGCCGGGTTGAACGTCGGGCTGAATTACAAAAACTGGGATTTCACGATGTTCTGGTATTCCACTCTCGGCAACGATTTGTTCAACAATACGCTTGCTTTCACCGATTTCCAATTGTTCCGAGGCAATCGTTCTTCACGTATGCGCGACTTGTCGTGGGAACCGGGAAAGACCAATGCCGTATTACCTATTCTGGATTCCGGCGACGTCTTATCGCTCAATACGAACTCATACTTCGTAGAAGACGCTTCTTTCCTTCGACTGAAGAACGTCGTATTGGGTTATACTTTCCCGAAAGATTTGTTGAAAAAAGCGACTATCTCTAACCTGCGATTGTACGCGCAAGTGGAAAATCCGCTGACGTTCACGAAGTACAGAGGTTTAGACCCGGAATTTACCAATGCCGACACGTCGGAAGGCAACGGCGCCGACCTTCGTCGGGGACTTGATATGGGTTCATGGCCGAATATCATACGAATCATTTTCGGTTTGAATTTTGCATTTTAATTAGTAATCTAAAAAACACATAAATATATGAAATATAAAAATACGGGAGCGCTTATTTGCGCCATGCTTTTCATGTTATGCTCTTGCGGGGAAGATTTTCTCTACAAGGCGCCTCAAGGAAGCGCCGATCAGGATGCGTTAACGAATGCGCAGGGAGCCGAGATGTTGATTACGACGGCTTATGCAACCTTTACTGCTCCGGATTGGGGCGC
This sequence comes from Candidatus Azobacteroides sp., assembly GCA_009778655.1. GTDB lineage: Bacteria > Bacteroidota > Bacteroidia > Bacteroidales > Azobacteroidaceae > Azobacteroides. The sequence goes on along the minus strand of WRFZ01000067.1, from coordinate 4,017 downwards.
CAGTATTTTCAACTGGACGTTTGGCGGGATTTACGGCGGCGATGCCAATAAAGGCTCCGACTCTAACGACCAAGCGGTATTGAACTCAATGGAAACGTATGCCCTCTTAAATACCAACTCTTATATTAATGAAAAATGGAACTGGGTATATAAAGGCTCCAAACGTGTGGCATGGGCTTTGCAAGTGTTGGAAAATGTACAGGATATGGACGAAAACTTGATGAATACCCGCAAAGCCGAGTTGTATTTCCTTCGCGCTTTGTTCTATTTCGAAGGCGTCAAAGTGTTTGGTCCCTATATTCCTTACTTGGATGAGTCAATTACGGACAACGATCCGAAGGCTTATAACGATAAAGATATCTATCCTAATATCTTGGCCGATATTGATAAAGCCATTGCAGGCTTGCCGGATAGACCGGCCGAACTCGGACGCACTTATGTTTGGGCAGCTAAAGCATTGAAGGCTAAAATTCTTATGCAACAAGGTAAAATGTCTGACGCGAAACCGATTTTGGCGGAGGTGTTAAACGATGGAAACACCGCATCGGGTAAAAAATATGCTTTGGCCGATAATTTAACCGACAATTGGAATTCCTTTACGGACAACACCAGCCCCGAATCCATTTTCGAAATACAATTTTCATCCGACGGTAACGACCATGGTAACATCGGTATGTCACTCTGCTATCCGCACAACAGCGGACCGGGAGGATGTTGCGGATTTTACCAGCCTTCCTATGATTTGGCAAATTCATTTCAAGTGGATAATAACGGATTACCTTACCTCAACGGCGAATACCGGACGATGCCGAGCGTATCCGTATTGCAACCGGACGGAGGTACGGTTACGCTTCCGGATGGTAAGACAATTGCTCTTTCAATCAATAATGCTACCGTTGCCGTAGATCCTCGTCTTGATTTTGCAATCGGACGTATTAATATACCTTATAAAGATTACGGTCCCGCTCTTAATTGGGTACGCGATTATACCAACGGCGGTATATTCTTGCCTAAAAAACATGTTTACACCCAAGCGGAAGCCGATGCCGGTTTAGCGCGCTCCGGAATGAGCGCCGGTTGGGCGCCGGGTTCGGCCATGAACATCCAGTACTTGAGTGTTCGTGACATTATGTTGCTTTATGCCGAATGTTTAGCCAACGATGGCCAGTTGAGCGAAGCCATGGATTGGGTGAACACGATTCGCGAACGCGCCGCTTTACCGGAAAATATTATCAGATTTGACGACGGAACACCGGCGGCTAATTATAAGATTTCCACTTATCCTTCTTCTCATGCGGCATTTACCGATAAAAATACTTGTATCAAGGCTATCCGCATGGAACGTAAACTGGAACTTGCGATGGAAGGACAACGCTGGTTCGATCTCGTTCGTTGGGGCGGCGATTATATGGCTGCCGCAATTACCGATTACTTGAATTACGAAAAGCAGTATATCGGAAAATTCAATGGAGTTACGCCTTTGTCGGCTGCAAGAACGATGTTCCCCGTACCTTTAACTCAAATTCAAACAATGGGTAAAGATGCGAACGGTCAGGATTATCTTGTACAACCCGCTCCGTGGAAATAATTATTCAGTTTTTAATATGCGAAAGGAGGCTGCGTCAAGCAGCCTCTTTCTTTAATCATTATCGCCGAATGAAAAATCTATCTATCTTGCTGCTCCCGATTCTTTTGCTTGCCGGGTGCACGACGAACCCCAAAGACTTCAAACTCATCTTTACGATGGAAAGTATAAACGCCTACAAACTTTCTATCGAGATAAGCAATGATAAAAGCTATCGTATCCGACAGCAAAACCTGTTTTTCGATGCTTATGTTAAGAAAGAGCAAATCAATAGTGCGGAAGGTAAACTGACCGATGAAGAATTTAGCGAATTAACCAAGCGAATAACCGACAGCCGACTGTTCACAATGAAAAACACCTACGGATTCAGTAACAAAGACGACTCCAAAGATCCGCTTGAAAGTTTGATATATCAAATAGACTACACGGAAGGAAGTAAATCCAAATTCATTTTAATACATCCGAATCCCGATGACGCTTATCCCGGAAATCTCTCCAAGCTCATCAATTTCCTCAGCAATTATACTTCCGCTCACTTGCAAAAGCAGTGAGACGTTCGGTTGTATTATTCGAAGAAATAGCGCTTGCCAATTTGGGAAAAATTACGTACCTTTGTCAGCGCAAAAAAAAACGAAAGGGTCCGGTAGCTCAGCTGGATAGAGCAACAGCCTTCTAAGCTGTGGGTCGTGGGTTCGAATCCCGCTCGGATCACTTACTTGATTGCCATTAAGCGATAATATTTAAAAAGTTTGTAAAAGTGACGTTTTTACAGGCTTTTCTTAAAAATATCAGATTTAGGAATTCACCCTATATCCTTTCTTAAATTCCATTAATTCTATCGGAGTGCCGTTATGTTCAATCATAGCGACCCGTATTCTTTCCGAGACCTGAGTTGGCTCGGTGATTACATTGAGGTTACGATCTTTATCGAAAAGGTCTGTTTCCTCGTTATTAAGCATTTTGATTTTACGCATGTTAGCATCTTCATTCGGACTGTGATAACAGCGAAATAAAAACCTTGTGCTTCATACGACTTCGGTATTAGAATTAATAATCCATTGATTTTACAATTTTAACTGCAAATATACATAAAAATCTCAAATCGGCATTTTTCAAATAGCCTTAAATTTTTTCTTAATCGGTTTAACGACCGACGAAATACTACTGGCGATATATTTACCCGTGAAAAGACGATACTTGCTTAACCGGAGCTGAGGTTAATATTTGCCGGATGGTCTCTGCTTTGCGTCCGGCGACTTAGCGTTTGAGATGGGGAGGCAAATTGCGACTGGTGATATACTTCCAAATTTCCACTGAACTGTCCGCAAAGAGACACCCCCGCTTGACGCCAAACCGCTCGTTGGCTACCGGTGTTTGTTTATCAGTCGAATACTGTTTCCCAATTCTCCGAATAATAGGCTTTGAAGCATAATTCAATTTGTTCTTTGTTATTCTTTTCTGTCGCTAACAAAGGTAAATTTTCCAAATTGAAAAAGCCACATTCAACAGTTTCAATGTTGGAAACAAACTTTCCACCTGTAATTTCACATAATACAAAAATCTTACATACTCCGTAAGCATACAGAGGACGATTATGTTTACTTCTATCCTGTACAGCAATCAATTTTACGGGAATAGCGTCAAATCCTGATTCTTCTTTTACCTCTTTAATTGTATTTGATTTTACCGATTCATTTATATCAACCCAACCTCCGGGTAAAGACCATGTACCGTTATTTTCCTTTACAAGCAATATCCTGTCATCACGAAAAATAGCGGCTCGTGTGTCTAATTTCGGCGTTTGAAAACCTGTCTCATTGCAAAATATTTCTCGTACTTGTTCTAAACTCAAGCCTGATTTTAAACTCATTATTTCAGCCGATATTTCCCTAATTCTTTCAAATCGCATCAAGTCAAACGAATCTTTTGAATATGTTAAACCTGCTTGGGCTATAAATTGAAGTTCAATAGCCCACTTTAACCAAGGATTTTCAGAATAAGCATCTTTTTCTTGATTGTTCATATTGATTTGTTTTTAATTTCCTGCTTTTTCACACTTCGTTGTCGCAAATGTAAGTCGAACGTTGTTTTTACGCACCGTCGCTCTACGCTTGCCGATAACGTCCGGCGGCTTGGCGTTCGGATGTGGGTTCACTAAGGTTGCGACAGGCGGTAAACTACCAAATTACCACTAAGCTGTCCGCGAGCAGACACCCCGACTGACGCCTACCGCTTGTTATGCGTTCGTGCTTTATTTACTTCTCTGTCGGGTAACTTGCATTAATTATTTCTTCCACCTGCTTATTAAGTAATTCCACAAATTCATTGTAATTGCCGGGTTGAAACCTGTTCTGATAGAAAAGAAGCATTCCCATGACACAATGGCGAAGTTGTTGCTTTTTCTTTTCTGCCGATACGCTATCACATATATT
>WRFZ01000066.1 GCA_009778655.1 Candidatus Azobacteroides sp. | reverse complement strand
AAACCCGCAGACAAAATTTCGGGCAGGTACGTAACTCTTTTATTCGTATTTATAATGCGCAAACCAATGAAGAAATCGCAAAATACGAATTAGACGAGGATTTTTCCATTGAAACGGCTGTTGAATTTGGTCGCTTATATAAAAGAGGAAACGAATGGAAATTCGAAGCGATGGGAATAGGTTACAAAGGCGGGTTACAGTATTTTGTGGACAAATATGTATAATATATTACGACAATGGCAATCAACTTAAATAAAATTACGCTTGAAAAACAGGGAGACAGTCATAAAATTGACTTGACGAAACAAGGAGATAACGTGTTGAAAGAAATCGTTATCAATCTGAATTGGACTCAAAAGACAGGCTTTTGGGCTTCTTTGACAAAAAGCGGTATTGACCTTGATTTAGGCTGTTGGTACGAGTTGCGCGACGGCGGCAAATCCTGCATTGACGGTTTGCAATTTGCACACGGACAAGGCGGCCCCAAAAACCAAGTTACAAAGCAAGGTTGCTACACGCAAAAACCTTGGATTTGGCACAGCGGCGACGATCGTTCCGGTTCGGCGGCCGAAGGCGAAAATATGTTGATAAATCCGCAAGGCGTAACCGATTTGAAACGTATCACCGTATATTGTTTTATCTACGAAGGAGCGGCAAAATGGGCGGATACCAATGCCGTTGTAACGGTTAAAGTTCCGGACAATCCCGACATTGTGGTAGAAATGGGAAAGCAATACTCGCAACAAAAATTTTGCGCCATTGCCGAAATCTTGTTTGGAACAGACAATTCAATGACGGTAAAAAAATTAGTTACATTCCACAACGGACACAGCGAATGCGACAAGGCCTACAATTGGGGAATGCAATGGCGTGCAGGAGGTAAGTAAAGTTTCATTTTTAAATCATAAAAAATTATGGCAATTAATTTAGAAAAAAAGCTGGAAAAAGGTCAGCGGATTAATTTGGAAAAATCCGACGGCAGTAAACTCACCGAGTTTTGCGTAGGCGTGAATTGGGGCGCAATCGAATATAAAGCGGAAGAATCGTCCGGATTTCTGGGTTTAGGCAAGAAAACCGTTACAAAAACGATTGATGTGGATTTGGATTTAAGTTGCGTGCTGATTGACGGAAACAACAAATTGTATGACCATATTTATTCGCCGTTATATAAACCCGATTTTTTAAGACGCTACGGATTGCCTCAAGGAAAATTAGATACAAACGACCGCGCATTACATCATTCGGGCGATGACCTCGAAGGCGATAAAGGAGGCGATGACGGATTGGATAATGAAATTATTACGGTTGATTTGTCAAAAATAAACGACAATGTTTCGCAAATATTCTTTTTTCTTAATAATGTCGGGAGAGAAGACTTTTCGCAAATTCCGTATGCAAAAATCCGTATGTACGAAGGTACGCCGACGCGAGTAAAAGAAGTGTTTGCTTCCTATAATGTATCCGCCGAATCGCAATATTCGGGTAAACGGGCAATCGTTATGGGGAAGTTATACAAAAGAGACGGCGTCTGGAAATTCCACGCTATCGGCGATCCTACGAAAGACGCCAACTTGTGCGAAACAATCGGAAGAATATTAAAATCCTATTTGTAAACAAAATAAATCAAGACAAATGGCAAGAAAACTTCCCGTCTATTTGGTGCTTGACACCTCCGGTTCGATGATGGGCGAACCGATTGCCGCCGTTGAAACAGGCGTGCAAACATTAGTAAGCGCATTGCGGCAAGACCCGTATGCGCTCGAAACCGCTTATTTGAGTGTGATTACATTCGACAGTAGCGCTAAACAAATAGTGCCGCTTACGGAACTTACCGCATTTCAAATGCCTTCTATCAAAGCAAGCGGAACTACCGCTTTAGGCGATGCTTTATCCTTGCTCGCCAATAAAATAGATTCCGAAGTAGCAAAAACTACGGCTGAGGTAAAAGGCGATTGGAAACCGCTGGTGTTCATTATGACCGACGGCGGCCCGACCGACAATTGGCAAAAGGGGCTTACCGAATTTCGGAAACGCAAAACAGGGATGGTCGTTGCCTGCGCCGCAGGACAAGGCGCCGATACCCATGTGCTGAAACAGATTACCGAATGTGTTGTGCAGTTGGATACGGCAGACAGTTCCACCATTAAAGCATTCTTCAAATGGGTTTCGGCTTCGGTCAGCACAGGCAGTCAAAAAGTGGATAGCGGCAACGAAATGGTAGGATTGGGTGAATTGCCTCCTCCTCCGCCTGAAGTTAATATTGTGGTGTAATGAGACGATTGCCGGTATATATTTTAATCCAGACATCGGGCGCCATGCGCGGGGAACCGATAGAAGCAATCAAAGTTGGTCTGGAAACGATGGTTACATCGCTTCGGCAAGACCCTTTTGCCCTCGAATCGGTATATATCAGCATAATAACGTTTAATCGTCATCCCGAACAGATTTTGTCGCTGACCGAACTTGAAAACATGCAAATTCCGACCATTAAACAACCCGAAGCGGCAGGTACGCATTTGGGAGAGGCCTTGAAGTTTGTATGTCAAAAAATGGATGATGAAGTAATATTAAGTACGCCGGAACGAAAAGGCGACTGGATGCCGCTGTTGTTTATTATGTGCAATGGCAGCGTTTCCGACCCGCCGTTATTTGACGAGGCCGTTGCCAAAATCAAGGAGCGACACTTCGGAAGCATTGTCGTTTGCCTTGTAGGAGCAAAACCCCGTACCGAAAATGTGAAGCAATTCACGGATAAAATCGTGAATTTAGATACCACCGACGGAGCGACTTTCCGTCAGTTTTTCAAATGGGTATCGGCGTCGGTCAGTGTCGGCAATCGCAGCGTCGGCGCTACGGACGAGATTTTATTGCCGCCTCCGCCACCCGAAGTACATACAGTAATATAAAAATACACAATGAATTGTAAAGTAATAGGATACGATATGAAAAGCCTCGAGGTTGAATTGCAACCGGGCGAGAGCTTCTTTTGCGAAAAAGGTGCGATTATTTATCATGAAGGCGGCATTGAGAAAAATGTCAGAGTGTTAAATAAAGGAATTACCGACATGTTGAAACGAAAACTTTCCGGAGAAAGTATATTTCTTGTTGAATTAACAAACAAGCTGTACAAGCCGCAAAAGTTGATGCTAGCCGGTAAAATTGGTATGTTGCCTCTGGATTTGAAACAATTTCCGAATGGAATCATCTGTCGAAAAGGTTATTACATCGCATCAACAAAGGAGTTGGATATGGACTTTTCGTTGAATTTATCGTCTCTGGTCAGTGGAACCGGGTTGATAATGCAGAAAATATCGGGCAACGGCACGGTTTTTCTTGATTCCTTCGGAAGCGCGATTCTCTTGAATGTAGAAAATAACGATTCGGTCTATGTAGATGAAAAAAGTTTTATTTGTATGGATGCAAACGCTCAAAGTCGAATGGGAGCCGATTTTTCCGCTAAAGGACTTTTGGGCGGAGAGGGCTTAACCATGTTTCGGATTCAAGGGCCGGCAAGCGTTTATGTAAATTCGGTCAATGTATAAAAATAAAATCAATATGTGTACAAAAGTTGATATGACATACAGTTTTTTGCAAGACGATGAACCTACCGATGCACAACTTCTCGTGATTATGCAGGAAGTAGCGGAAGAAGCGCGTCTTGGACACGAAAAAGTTGCTAAACAGGTGATTGAAAATATTGAGCGCGAGTACAACCGTATCCGCTCCGATCTGCAATCCCAATAAATATAGCGGTAATGGAAAAACCGAAATTACTTATTGTTGCAGGTCCGAACGGTTCAGGAAAAACGTCCGTTACGGGTAAGATACTAAAACACGAGTGGGTGGAAGGTTGCGTGTATATCAATCCTGACAATATCGCGAGGGATGTGTATGGGGATTGGAACTCGCCGGATGCTGTGATGAAAGCTGCACACTATGCTGCTGATATGCGAGAAAAATGTATTGACAACGGACGTAGTTTAATTTTTGAAACAGTATTGTCCGCCCTTGATAAAATATCATTCATTCAGCGAGCAATACAAAAAGGATATTTCATACGTGTTTTTTTTATCGGAACCGATAGTCCTCAAATAAATGCAGCGAGGATAGCCTATCGCGTAATGAATGGCGGACACGATGTTCCTATACAAAAAATAATCAGTCGGTACTATAAATCCATAGCCAATTGCAGTCTGCTCGTCCCGATTGTGGACAGGCTGTATGTTTATGATAACTCTGTTGATAACATTTTCCCGCAATTGTTATTTCGTACAAGCAATGGAAAGCTGACAAAACAATATGCCCCGTTACACAAGTGGGCAGAAATTATTTTTCAAGCAATCAATGACAATTAAACCTACATATTAGATGATTTCTATAAATTTATGAGACGATTACCGATTTATTTCTTGATTGACGTATCCGAATCAATGATTGGCGAACCGATTGACCGAGTGCAGGATGGAATGGCAGCCATTATTAAAGAGTTACGTGCCGACCCTTACGCTTTGGAAACGGTTTGGGTGTCTGTAATTGCTTTTGCGGGACAGTCTAAAACGATTGCTCCGTTACAAGAAGTTATCAGTTTTTACCCGCCGAAATTTCCGGTCGGAAGCGGCACTTCTTTGTGTTCGGGATTGGGGCATTTGATGTATGAATTAAAGAAAAATATAGTTCCGAATACAACCGAACAAAAGGGCGACTGGAAGCCGATTGTTTTTTTATTCACGGATGGCGTTCCTACGGACAGTCCGAGTGATTTGCATGCGGTGATTACCGAATGGAAACAAAAATGGCAACAAGCCGCTAATTTGGTAGCGGTTTCTTTCGGAAAAAGTACGGATACCGGCATACTCGGCGAACTGACAGACCATGTGCTGTATTTCGAAAATTCCGATGCGAACGCTTATAAAGAATTTTTTAAATGGGTGACCGCTTCAATTAAAACCAGCAGCGTGAGCGTAGAAAATAATTCCACGGGCTTTGAATTGGCGCGGTTGAATGATCACGTTTCCAAAATTGATTTATCGAAAAAAAACGAACAATCGGTAACAGATGATAATTTTGTGGTATTAGTCGCCAAATGTCAAAACACAAAAAATCCCTATTTGATAAAATATCGTAAAAATGTATTTGAGAATGAATCCGGCGACATTGCGTTTGATTATCGTTTGGTGGGCGCTTTCAGAGTGGATAACTCCTATTTTGAAATGTCGGACGAAAACGCGGGAGACTTAAAAATCAGTACAGACAAGCTGAAAGGAGCGCCCACTTGTCCGTGTTGCGGCAATCAATACGGCTTTGCTTACGACGAAACTTGCGGTAAGATTCATTGCATCGGTACAGAAAAAATCAGTACTTGCCCATGGTGCGGCAATCAAGCGCAATACGGCTTCGGCGACAGAGGTTTTGACGTAAACAGAACAAGGGGATAAAAATAGAGACAATAAAAAAACAAAAACAACAACCGAAAATCAACAAACAGATATGCCGATTATACCTGATTCCGAAGCGCAACCGAATAAAGAAAATGCAAAAAATGATGCATTAGCTTTTGAAATAAAAGACAAACAGATTACATTCATGAACGGAAAAGTCAATCAAGAATATTGCATTGACTTTGATGTTGAATCTTTAGGAATTCCGGAAATTGCAGAAGTGTATTTTAACGGATTAGAAGCCATCGGATTGCAATATATTCCGGAAGAAAAAAAAATAAAAGGCATTCCGACCCAAGCAGGCGACCATAAAATAGTGATGGAATTTAAGCGGAAAGATTGGACGGAGGGTAAACCGCTGTTGCCGCGCGACGTAACATTCATTATTAATCCCGACCCGCGAGTTTTATGGAGTAAAAATATACCTACGCCGGAGGATATTGAATACTACAAACGCGACGATGATAAGTCTTTCATAAAAGTGGAGGCAAAGAAAACAAAGGGAGTGTTGGGAATGGGTAAAAAAGAAATTGCCCGTAAGGATATGGTTGCCGCAAGCCAACGAGGACGTTCTCATGCCATTGAAGGAAAACCTCGCGACGACGATTTCGCCTTACATTTCGATGAAGAAACGGAATGTTACATCATGATAGTTGCCGACGGCGCCGGTTCGGCGAAATATTCGCGCAAAGGTTCGCAAATCGCTTGTAATACAGCTATGGATGTTTGTAAAGGTAAATTGCTTACCCATAAAGAACAAATTCTGAAAAACAAAAAACCGGAAAACAAAAACGAAATAGGAAAAGTTCTGCAGGACACGATGAGTAACGCTGTTTTTGAAGCATATAAAGCCATCGAAAAAGAAGCGCAAGATAAAAATTATCTTGTTAAAGACTTTGCAACGACCCTGTTATTATCCGTTTGCAAAAAGTTTGAATACGGATGGTTTGTCGGAGCTTGGTGGGTAGGCGACGGCGGTATCGGCATCTATCGGAAAGAGCCCGAATATCTGAAAATTTTAGGAGAACCCGACGGAGGCGAATTTGCAGGTCAAACCCGTTTTCTGACCATGCCCGAAATTATCAAAAACGATTTATACAAACGTATGAGATTTGATATTGTCGAAGATTTTACGGCGCTTATATTGATGACCGACGGCATTACCGACCCGAAGTTTGAAACCGACGCAAACCTCAACCGAATAGAAAAATGGCATGTCTTTTGGGACGATTTGAACGGCAACAATGAAGACAACGCAAAAGTTGATTTCACCGACGACAATGAACAGACAGCCGAACAACTGTTGAAATGGTTGGACTTCTGGTCGAAAGGCAATCACGACGATAGGACAATTGCAATCTTATTCTGAAAATCATGGCAAAGACAATAAAGATTACGGCAACAGACGGTTCTCCGGTTGAATTTACAGATACCATTATCGGTGCGGGTGGAATGAAAGACGTTTATTTCAGTCCCGACAAGTCGTATGTAGTGGCGCTTTTTCGCGATAAACAGGATTTCAATGCCAAAGACCGCTTGCAAAATATCACCGGTATTTATCGGGAGAGAATTTTTAATCAAGTCGGAGGCGAATACTGGAAAGATTTGTATTGCTGGCCCACAAAAATTGTGGAATACGGCGGCAAACTCGGTTTAGTGTGTCCTACTTATCAGAAGCATTTTTTCTTTGCTATCGGCTCGGTCAATAACGATTTTTTAGGGATAAAAGGCAAAGAAAAAGAAGGTAAATGGTTTGCTTCGGCAAAAAATCAGAACAAGTATCTTGCTCCGCAGGAACGCGGCGACTGGTTTAAGTATTTTCAAATTCTCATTAATATCAGTCGTGCTGTGCGCCGGTTGCATGCAGCCGGATTGGCTCATTCTGATTTATCTTACAAAAATGTGTTAATAGACCCCACTTCGGGCAAGGCCTCGATTATTGACATTGACGGCTTGGTTGTTCCGGGAAAATTTCCTCCCGATGTGATAGGAACTCCCGACTTTATTGCTCCGGAAGTTCTTGCTACTAAAAATTTACCGATTAATGACGCTAATCGAAAGTTGCCGAGTATTGCAACCGACCGTCACGCATTGGCTGTGATGATTTATATGTATCTGCTTTATCGCCATCCTCTGCGCGGCGGGAAAGTTTGGGACACAGACCCGGCCAAAGACGAAGATTTATCCATGGGCGCCAAGGCATTGTTTATCGAACATCCGACCGATAGATCCAATCGCGTGAAAATTAAAGATTTGCAACCGAGCCAACTTCCGCAAGGAGACCCGACAAAAATTCCTTATTCTGTTTGTGGTCCATACTTGAAAA
>WRFZ01000065.1 GCA_009778655.1 Candidatus Azobacteroides sp. | reverse complement strand
ATTCATCCTGTCCGACAACAATTTCCGTAGTCAACAAATCGCCTTCGGGAAGATCCCCCATTTCCATTTTCATTTTGGCAATACGGTAGGCTTCTTTGGAATTAGCCAGCTTGTCCTCATTGATCTTATTTTCGAAAGCGGTACGGTAAACTTCATAAAAAGCCGATGTAACATTATATATAATATCCATTTGTGCACAGGTATAGTAACAAACGCTCTTCCGGTAGTTCAATTCCGCCGTTTTCATGTTTTCTTTCAAGGTACTGGCAGTAAATATAGCTTGATTAAACGATAACATAAATCTCGAATAGACTTGATTTCGTTTCAATACTCCATTGCCTTGTTGAGAAAGCGTCGTTCTGTAATTCTCGTAATACATATTGGAGGAAAGATCAAAATTTCCCCCGGTGGGTAACACATACATAAAACTCAGATTTTCTCGGTCTTCAAAGAACCGGTGGAATTATAAACCGGCAAACCGTCGCTTTGTAAAATTTCTTGAACTCCTTCTTCCCACGACGGAGTAAACATGTTAAAATCCAAAGAAAAAATCAAGTCGCTGAATCCCAATCAGATTGTCATTTTTATTACCGCCTTCGGTTCTATTTCGTTGGCAGTGGACGCTGTGAAAAAGGGAGCATACGATTTTATCGAAAAGCCTTTTGATAACGATAAGTTGATTCTTACGGTCAGCCGAGCTATCGAACACTCCCGGTTGAAAAAAGAAATTACGGTATTGCACAACCGGCTATCCGCAACACGGCAAACGATTATAGGCGAATCTTTCGCTCTGAAACAACTGTTGGCTCAAATTCACCGAGCAGCGAAAACCGATGTTACGGTACTGATTTACGGAGAGAGCGGAACCGGGAAAGAATTGATTGCAAAAACCTTGCATGAAAACAGCGCCCGTTTCGAAAAACCGTTTGTGGCGATAAACTTTGGAGGAAGAAGTACTGAAAGGTCGGTTTCGCTTGGATTTATTGTATCGTTTGAATGTCTTTGCGGTTCAAATTCCACCGTTGCGCGAACGGAAAGACGATATTCCTTTGCTGGTTGATTTCTTTATCAATAAATATAATCAACGGAATCAAAGAAGTTAATGCACAGGTGGAAAGAGAATTGATATCGGAAACTTTGAAAAAAATAATTTTAATCGGACACTTACGGCATCGGCATTAAATATCAGCCGTAAAACATTGTTTAATAAAATGAAACGGTACGGGTTAGGGAGTTGATATAAACGGTGCCGGCTCAAAACCTTATCATGGCGGGCTTGACTCGCCATCTCCAAAAAGCCGACCGTTAATTATAAAGAGATTGCGGGTCTTCGCTACGCTACACCCGCAATGACAATAAGTTTTTATCTGTGCAAAGGACAATTATTTCAACGCTTCCGACCCGCCGATAATATCGAGTATTTCGCTGGTAATTGACTGTTGTCTTTGTTTGTTGTACTGAATAGTTAATTCATCCAAAATTTCATCCGCATTATCGGTTGCAATCTGCATAGCAACGACTCTTGCCGCGTGTTCGGAAGCTACGGAATCCAAAAGAATGGCATAAATTTTGCTTCGCAGTGAACGCGGAATCAATGATTCCAACAACGTTTTTTGATCGGGTTCAATAAGATAATCCGTCGGTATCGCCTTTGCTTCCATTCGAGTGGACAAATCAACCGGTAAAAACGGCTCTTCGGTCGGAATTTGAATGGCTGTATTTTTGAAATGATTGTAAAGCAAATCAACCCGATCAATTTTTTTCGCAAGAAAATCATTCATTAAAGCGTCGGCAATTTCTTTTGCACCTTCAAAGGTCGGTTTATCTATCAACGAAGTATAACTTCCTTTCATTTCAATCGGAATCGTCAACTTGCGAACAGCTTCCTCTATTTTTTTCCCTACCGGATAAATTTCTATTTCATACTTCAAATCCCGGTATTTTCGGATCAAGTCGTGCAAATTTCGTATGATGTTGGAATTAAAAGCGCCGCACAAACTGGAATTGGAAGAAAGGACAACAATCGCTACCCGCTGTATCGTCCTCACTTCCGAAAAAACAGATGAAAAATCGTCCTCGCCGTATCCGGATAAAAAATCGTCTAAAATATTGGTCAGCTTGCGTTCGTAAGGCAAAAACCCTTCAATTTGGTATTGCGCTTTACGAAGTTTGGAAGAAGCGACCATTTTCATCGCCGATGTAATTTTCTGCGTTGATTTTACCGAAGCAATACGCCCTTTTATTTCTTTTAATGAAGACATCGTTCTTTTACCTTACTTTATTTTACCTCTTTGAATCCTTGAGCCAATTCCGTAGCCGTTTGTGTAAGCAGCTTTTCAACTTCCTCATTGAGGATTCCTTTTTGAAGCACATCCAAAACTTCGCTACGATATTTCAATTCCAATCGTTCAAGAAAATCCTTGGCAAATTCGTTTACTTTATTCACCGGAACATCAAATAATAAGCCTTTGGTTCCGGCATAAATAAGCGCTATTTCATATTCAACGGGATATGGACGATATTGCGGCTGAATCAATAGAGCGGAATTTTTTCTCCCTTTATCCAAAGTCATCCGTGTGACGGCATCCAAATCGCTGCCGAACTTAGTAAATGCTTCCAATTCCCGGTATTGAGCCTGATCGGTTTTTAATGTACCGGCAATTTTTTTCATTGCTTTGATTTGAGCGTTTCCTCCTACACGCGAAACCGATATACCGACGTTGATAGCCGGACGAATACCGGCATTGAACAAAGCGGTTTCCAGAAAAATCTGTCCGTCGGTAATTGAAATCACATTGGTCGGAATGTATGCCGAAACGTCGCCGGCTTGCGTTTCAATAATCGGCAAAGCCGTCAACGAACCGCCTCCTTTTACAAGCGGTTTCAGATTATCCGGTAAATCGTTCATTTGTGCAGCGACTTCGTCGTTATTGATAATTTTGGCGGCACGTTCCAATAAACGGGAATGCAGATAGAAAATATCACCGGGATACGCTTCCCGTCCGGAAGGACGGCGGAGAATCAGCGATACTTCCCGGTAAGAAACCGCTTGCTTGGAAAGGTCATCGTAAATAACCAAAGCAGCGCGTCCGGTATCGCGGAAAAATTCCCCGATAGCTGCTCCTGCATAAGGCGCATAAAAACGCAAAGCAGCCGGGTCGGATGCCGAAGCGGCGACAATAATGGTATATTCAAGCGCTCCTTTCTCTCTTAAAGTATTAACAATAGTAGCAATGGTCGAACCTTTCTGGCCGATAGCGACGTAAATACAATAGACCGGTTTCCCTGCCAAATAATTACCTCGTTGATTGATGATGGTATCAATGCCAATAGCTGTTTTGCCTGTCTGACGGTCGCCGATAATCAATTCGCGCTGACCGCGACCGATCGGAATCATCGCATCAATGGCAATAAGCCCGGTCTGCAAAGGTTCATTAACCGGTTGGCGAAAAATGACTCCGGGCGCTTTACGTTCCAAAGGCATTTCCAACAATTCGCCATCAATAGGGCCTTTTCCGTCAATAGGCTGTCCCAGCGGATTGACTACACGTCCTAAAAGACCTTCGCCGGCGGGAATGGAAGCAATGAGTCGAGTACGTTTGACGGTATCGCCTTCCTTGACTAAATCGGTATGCCCCAATAAAACGGCTCCGACATTATCTTCTTCCAAGTTCATCACCACGGCCATTTCTCCGTTTTCAAATTGGAGAAGTTCTCCAGATTCGGCTTTACTCAAACCGAAAATACGAACGACTCCGTCGCTTACTTGAAGCACAACACCCACTTCTTCGAATTTCACGCGGGTATCAATACCTTCCAATTGCATTTTCAGTACTTCCGAAATTTCACTTGCTTTTATATCCGGCATAATTTTTTTATTTTTAATTATAAAGGATGAATTAGTTCTAACCGTAATTGATTCAATTGATTCCGTATGCTGGCATCCAACCTGAGATCTTCTATTTCGAGAATAAATCCGCCAATAACGTCGCTATCCGTTTTAGCATCGAAATCTACTTGCGCATCGTCTCTCTTGATTAAATCCACAAGTTCTTTCTTCATTTCGTCGCTTACCGGTTCTGTTGTAATCAATTTCAAGATCACTCTATTTTTCGCTTTCCGATATACTTTATCGTACATCAATGCAATAGACTGCATGTAGCGCGCCCGTCCGTTTTTAACGATCATACGAATGACTTGCTTGCAGGTATTGCTGATTTCTTTTCCTGCAGCAGTAGTCAGTACATCAATCTTCATAGTTGATGAAACGGTCGGATCGTCCAAAACCATCTTCAGAGTCGGCGCCATAAGAAACTGTTCCGATAAGATTTTCAATTCTTCCCGCAACCGATTCTCTTCCTTACGCTCTAAAGCATATTGAAAAATAGCCTTAGCGTACCGGTTCGAAATAATTCCTGCATCCATTCGTTTAATTTTTCTGCGCTTCTTCGATCAGTTTCTGTACCAATTCACGTTGAGCGGAAGGATTATCCAGATTCTTGCGAAGAACTTTTTCGGCAACGCTGATTGACAAATCCGCCACTTGATTGCGAATATCGCGAATCGCCATTTCTTTTTCTTTTTGGATGGCCGCTTTGGCTTCCGCAATGAGCTTTCCGGCTTCAACTGCCGCTTGTTCTTTTGCTTCTCCGATAATTTTACTTCGTGTATCTTGGGCTTCTTTCAAAATACGAATTTCTTCGTCACGGGATTGTTTCAAAATCCGTTCACTTTCTTCTTGAATCCCCGCCAAACGTTCATTAGCTGCTTTGGCTGCATCCAATGATTTGTCTATAAATGCTTTTCGATCATCTACCATTTTCACGATGATAGGAAAGCCGAATTTGGCAAGAATAAAGAATACGATCCCGAAAGAGACCAGCATCCAAAATAAAAGACCGAGATCGGGTTGTAACAACATAGTTTATTGAATAAGGAATCCGCAAACAACAACTGAAAACAAAGCAACCCCTTCTACAAGAGCGGCTGCAATAATCATATTCATACGAATATCACCGGTTGCTTCCGGTTGGCGGGCAATGCCGTCCATTGCCGACTGTCCGATTTTACCAATTCCCAATCCTGCTCCAATAACAGTTAACCCTGCGCCTATTCCTGCGCCTAATTTAGCTAATCCTGCGCCTGTTGTCGCTGCTTGCAATAAAATTGACAATAACATAATCTTTAAAATTTAAATTTATATTTTTTTGTTTTAAGTTCTAAGTTTTAAGTTCTAAGTTAAGTTCTAAGTTAAGTTCTAAGTTCTAAGTTAAGTTCTAAGTCAGTTTTGTATCTGAAACTTATAACCTATAACTTACAACTTTAATTCATAATTTCTAATTCATAATTCATAATTATAATTAACCCTTCACATGATGCGGTTCCACCTGCGATAAACCGATGAATACCGCCGAAAGCATAGTAAAAACGTATGCTTGGATAAACGCTACCAATAATTCCACAAAATCAATGAAAATAGTCATTACCACCGACAAAATACCCATTCCGGTATTCATTGCCGCGCCCAAACTTACCGTCAGAAATATCATACAAGTCAATCCCAATACGATGGCATGACCGGCTAAAATATTCGCAAACAAACGAATCATTAAGGCAAAAGGCTTGGTGAATACACCGACTAATTCAATGGCCGGCATAATCGGAAGCGGTATTTTCAACCACATCGGAACATCGGGCCAGAAAATTTCTTTCCAATATTCTTTTGTTCCGTATATATTAACGATAATAAACGTGCAAACAGCCAATACACAAGTCACGGCAATATTACCGGTGACATTGGCCCCTCCGGGAAAAATGGGAATAATTCCCAATAAGTTATTGAAAAAGATAAAAAAGAAAACAGTCAAAAGGTAAGGAGCATAGCGTTTGTAATTTTTGCCGATACAGGGTTTTGCCACATCATCAACAATGCTCATAATCAGCATTTCAATTAAACCAATAAATCCTTTGGGAGATGCTTCTTCCGGTTTTCCTTGCCGTTGCTTATACCAACGAGCGCAAGACAATACCAGAATAATCAAAAAGGCGCTGCTTAATAACAACGAACAGGCATTTTTAGTAATTGAAATATCCACCGGGCGTACTTCTTCACCGGACGCGTCTTTTTCTACTATTTTTCCTTTATTATTTCCTTCCGGCGACAGATAAAATCCTTGATATTCGGCATGACCGTGTTCAAAACGAGCCGAAGAAAAGATATGCCATCCGCTGTTGTCGCTTTTTATAATGACAGGCAACGGAATTGATACATGGGTATGCCCGAAGGTAGTTATGTGCCATTCATAAGCATCTGCCACGTGATCCATAATCAGTTCGGTGACATCCAATCCCGCTTTTTCTTTTTCCGGATGATCCGGTTCCGAATAAGCTTGCATTCCGACGAACAGGAAAATCACAAGGATTATATTTCGCAATAAATGATTCATTTTTTATAATAATTGCTTAATTTTTCAATTTCTTTGTTTTTATATTGCTTCGTTTTCAAACTCTTTTCCCGACTTGCCAAGTAAACCGTATCGAACAATAAATAAATTAAATACAGTACAAGAAAAATTCCGATGAAACGCTTTATTTCTACTTTAACTATAATCGCATAAACTGCTAAAAATAGAAGCGATAAAATTATTTTACCCGCTTTGAATCCCAAGAAAAGGTTGACGGATTGCCGCGGACTTACGGTTTCACCTTTCGTTTCCGTAAATAAAATAACAAATAATTCGTATAAAAAAAATAATACCAATGCAAAAGTTATTCCCACCATTGAACGGACATCTTCAAAAATAACCTTCCAATAGAGTATCAACAATACGGTCAACATTCCGTTCAAGATTGCCAAATAAAGGATATATTTATTTTTATGCGAAATCATTTTTATTCGATACAAACGGATACATTGTTTTTTTTCGCTTCTACAAATCCGCCGTTAGTAATTACTTCTTCATTTTTTCCCTTGATACTGTAACTGACTACGCCTTTTTTCAATGCTGAAATAATCGGCGCATGACGATCCAGAATCGTAAATAAACCGTTTAATCCGGGTAACGTCACTGATTCGGCTTGACCGGAATAGATTATTTTTTCGGGAGAAACAATTTCTAAGTTCATCGTTGTTTGTTATTATCGGCCTTAAGCCACTTTCATTTTTTCCGCTTTAGCTATGGCATCTTCAATCGTTCCTACATTGAGAAAAGCTTGTTCGGGCAATTGATCAACTTCACCGTTCATGATCATATTGAAACCTTTAATCGTATCTTCGATGGAAACCATGACTCCCGGTACTCCGGAAAACGCTTCCGCCATGTAGAACGGTTGCGAAAGGAAACGTTGCACGCGACGAGCGCGATTAACCACTAATTTATCTTCATCGGAAAGTTCTTCCATACCCAGAATAGCGATTATATCTTGCAATTCTTTATAGCGTTGCAACAATTGTTTCACCCGTTGGGCGGTATTGTAATGTTCCTCTCCCGTAATATTCGGATCAAGGATACGGGAAGTGGAACTCAATGGGTCAACGGCCGGATAAATACCTAATTCCGAGATTTTACGATCCAACACCGTTGTTGCGTCCAAAAAGGTAAATGTAGTTGCCGGAGCCGGGTCGGTTAAGTCGTCGGCAGGAACATAAACCGCTTGAACCGAAGTAATAGAACCTTTCTTTGTTGAAGTGATCCGTTCTTGCATTACCCCCATTTCGGTAGCCAAAGTCGGCTGATAACCTACGGCTGAAG
>WRFZ01000064.1 GCA_009778655.1 Candidatus Azobacteroides sp. | reverse complement strand
GGTTTAGACGATTGCAATAAGTCATCGCTTACAAAATCAATGGAAACTTCCGAGTATTATTACTTGTCTATGGTCGTAATCCGAGAAGAATACAGAGGTGTAGGGATAGGTTCTTATGCAATAAAATACATTATTCAAGAACTTATTTCTTCAAATCCGGCCTGTAACTTAATAGGTTTAACGACGCAACTTCCCGAAAATGTAACATTTTATTCTCGATTGGGTTTTGAAAAACTCGATGAAGGATACATTGATTTCAAAGGAGACCGATATTATAATTACAATATGAAATTAAATATACGGAAAACAAGAGAATAGAAAAAATGACAGAAACCGAAAGACTTATTTTAGTACCACTGAACTATAACCAATTGGTTAAATATATGAAATTCGATCATTCATTGGAAGAAGAATTGAACTTGAATAAATCATCAAGAGAAATTTCTCCGGATCTGAAAGAAGCTTTGGAACAAACAATCCTTCCCAATGTAGCGGACAAATCCAAAAATTATTTGTATTCAACACTTTGGATAGCAATTTCAAAAACCGAAAACAAAATGGTGGGAGCTTTATGTATCACCGGCGAACCGAACGAAAACGAAGAAATTGAGATTGGTTACGGAACTGATGAAGAGTTCCGTAACAGAGGATATATGACTGAAATAGTAAGCGGAATAATAGACTGGGCTAAAAAACAATTGATAGTAAAAGCGATAATCGCTTCAACGGATAAGGATAATCCGGCATCTGTTAAAGTTCTTGAAAAGACCGGTTTTACAAAAATCGGCGAAATCGACGCTTTATTTAATTGGAAACTGAAAATAAATAGTTGATAAGAGAAACAAAATTTAAACGCTATTCATTTGCCGATTCAAAAAAAGTGCGTACCTTTACGAAATTTTAAACATAAATTTCTTAATGAAATGAAGATGCAAACAAAACACGAACAGGAAGTCGAAAGTATGGACTTCTTTCATTATCGGTTTTATTAAAATGCGTTAGTCGAAAGCTAACGCATTTTTTTTGCTATAACACGCTATAATCGGGAACAAAAATAATATATCTAAATATAACAAAAAGAATTATGTCAGTAAGCAGCAAAATTAAGAAGGTTATCGTACTTGGTTCGGGTGCGTTAAAAATCGGACAAGCGGGCGAATTTGATTATTCGGGCTCGCAAGCGTTGAAAGCGCTGAAAGAAGAAGGCATTTCAACCGTGTTAATCAATCCCAATATCGCTACCATTCAAACCTCGGAGGGAATTGCGGATAAAGTTTATTTTTTGCCGATTACGCCTTATTTTGTTGAAGAAATCATCAAAAAAGAACATCCCGACGGTATTTTACTGGCATTCGGCGGACAAACGGCTTTGAATTGCGGTACGGAAATGTACTTGAGCGGTACCTTGAAAAAATACGGCGTGGAAGTGTTGGGTACTTCGGTCGAAGCAATCATGGCAACGGAAGACCGCGAATTATTCGTAAAGAAGCTGAAGGAAATCAATGTAAAAACGCCGGTCAGCCGAGCCGTCGAAACCATGGAAGACGCGATTGCGGCAGCCAATAAAATCGGATTCCCGATCATGGTACGCTCGGCCTATGCATTGGGAGGCATGGGCAGCGGAATTACCAATAATTTGGAAGAATTTAAGGTATTATGCGAAAGCTCTTTTACTTATTCGAAACAGATTTTGGTGGAAGAATCGTTGAAAGGCTGGAAAGAAATTGAATTTGAAGTCATTCGCGATAAAAACGACCACTGCTTTGCCGTAGTTCCGATGGAAAATGTGGATCCGTTAGGCGTTCATACCGGCGAAAGTATCGTTGTCGCGCCGATTTGCACGCTTTCCAAAGAGCAAATCAATTTTCTGGAAGATTTGGCAAAAAAGATTGTTCGACATATCGGTATCGTGGGAGAATGTAACATTCAATATGCGTTTAATGCTCAAACCAACGATTATCGGGTGATTGAAATTAATGCCCGTTTGAGTCGCTCATCGGCGCTGGCCTCCAAAGCAAGCGGTTATCCTTTGGCATTCGTTGCGGCAAAATTGGCGCTGGGCTATTCTTTGGATCAAATCGGAGAAATGAATACTCCGAATTCGGCTTATACGGCTCCGTCCGTGGACTATATCATAGTAAAAATTCCCCGTTGGGATTTATCCAAATTTGTCGGAGTATCCCGTCAAATCGGTACGGGAATGAAATCGGTAGGAGAAATCATGTCCATCGGTAAATCGTTCGAAGAAATCATTCAAAAAGGACTTCGAATGGTCGGACAAGGAATGCATGGCTTTGTCGGCAATCACGAATTGGAATTTAATAATTTAGATGAAGAACTGGCTAATCCGACCGATTTACGCATTTTCGCAATTGCCAAAGCTTTTGAAAAAGGATATTCCATCGAAAAGATTCAAAACCTGACCAATATTGATCCGTGGTTCTTGAGTAAATTGAAGAATATTTATGATTATTCGCTTGTTTTATCACAATACCATACGATTAAAGACGTTCCGACGGATGTATTAAAAGAAGCCAAACGTCTCGGATTCTCCGATTTCCAAATTGCCCGA
Organism: Candidatus Azobacteroides sp.; assembly: GCA_009778655.1. GTDB lineage: Bacteria > Bacteroidota > Bacteroidia > Bacteroidales > Azobacteroidaceae > Azobacteroides. Next base: position 5,086 of record WRFZ01000064.1, on the reverse strand, counting down.
TTTGTAGAAAAAGCCGAAGGTAACTTGGAAAAAGAATCGCTTCTCGTGCGTGAAGCCAGAAAAAAAGCCAACGTATTGCCTTCCGTAAAGCGCATCAATACCATTGCTTCCGAACATCCCGAACTGACCAATTATTTGTACATAACATACGGCAGTTCAAAACATGATATTCCGTTTTTCAAAAACGAAAAATCGGTGGTTGTGTTAGGCTCCGGAGCCTATCGCATCGGAAGTTCGGTCGAGTTTGACTGGTGCTCGGTCAATGCCACTCAAACGGCTCGGAAATTAGGATATAAGTCAATTATGATTAATTATAATCCAGAAACGGTTTCAACCGATTACGATATGTGCGACCGCCTATATTTCGATGAATTATCATTTGAACGCATACTTGACGTTTTGGATCTGGAAATGCCCCAAGGCGTGATTGTTTCCATGGGCGGACAGATTCCGAATAATTTAGCCATGCGATTGTATCGTCAAAATGTTCCCATTTTGGGGACATCGCCTGTTTCCATTGACCGGGCGGAAAATCGCCACAAATTCTCAAGTATGCTCGACCAACTGCATATTGACCAACCGGCTTGGAAAGAACTTTCAAACATGAAAGATATATATGATTTTGTCGAAAAAGTAGGCTATCCGGTACTGGTTCGTCCTTCGTATGTGCTGTCGGGCGCTGCCATGCACGTATGCTACAATTCTGAAGAATTGGAGACTTTCCTCAAGCGCGCCGCCAATATATCAAAAGAATATCCCGTAGTCGTCTCTCAATTTTTGCAGAACGCCAAAGAAATTGAATTTGACGCTGTCGCTCAAAACGGAGAAGTAGTAGAATATGCCATATCCGAGCATGTGGAATTTGCAGGGGTTCATTCCGGCGATGCCACTTTGGTTTTCCCTGCACAAAAAATCTATTTCGAAACTGCACGAAGAATCAAAAAAATCGGTCGGCAAATCGCTAAAGAATTAAACATCAGCGGACCGTTTAATATCCAATTTTTAGCGAAAAACAACGAAGTGAAAGTTATCGAATGTAATTTACGGGCATCCAGAAGTTTTCCGTTTGTTTCGAAAGTTCTGAAACGCAATTTCATCGAAACGGCGACTCGAATCATACTGAATGCTCCGTATGAAAAACCGGATAATTCGACATTCGATATTGATCATATTGGCGTGAAAGCCTCTCAATTCTCATTCGCTCGCCTGCACAATGCCGACCCCGTACTCAGCGTGGATATGTCTTCCACCGGCGAAGTAGGCTGTATCGGAGACGACTTCGGAGAAGCCTTGCTGACATCTATGATTGCCGTAGGATATAATATTCCGAAAAAGAACATTATGGTTTCTTCGGGCGACACGAAATCAAAAGTGGACTTGTTGGATGCCTGCAAAACGTTGCAAGAAAACAACTTCGATATTTACGCAACGACAGGTACCAAAAAGTTTTTGGAAGAACACGGCGTAAAAGCGGAAGTCGTAGGTTGGCCCGACGAAGAAACGGAACACAACATTATGAATATGATTTCCCGACATCAATTCGATTTGATTATCAATATTCCGAAAAATCATACCCGACGCGAATTGACAAACGGATACAAAATTCGTCGCGGAGCTATTGATCACAATATTCCGTTGATAACGAACGCCCGTTTAGCAAGCGCATTCATTGACGCCTTTTGTTCAATGAAGGAAAGCGATATTCAAATAAAAAGCTGGCAGGAATATAATTGACGAGCGCAGGCTCTCAATTATACCGGCTGATTTTGCTGATGTATTTCCCTATAATATCAAATTCCAGATTCACCACCGTCCCCGGTTTAATTTGGTGAAAATTGGTAATTTCGTAGGTATAGGGAATAATCGCCACTTGGAAACTATTGTCTTTGGAGTTGCAAACCGTCAGACTGACGCCGTTAACACAAACCGAACCTTTTTCGACCGTGATATACCCTTGCTTGGCCATCGCTTGATCAAATACATACTCAAACGTATAATACCAACTTCCGGCGGCTTCCTCCACGCGAGTGCAAGTCGCCGTTTGATCTACATGCCCCTGTACGATATGTCCGTCCAAACGACCGTTCATCAGTAAACTTCGTTCCAGATTTACTTTATCTCCGACTTTCAGTAAGCCCAGATTGGAACGTTCCAACGTTTCTCTGATGGCCGTGACCGTATAAGTATCCTCCGCGAGTCCGACTACCGTCAAGCAAACGCCGTTATGCGCTACGCTTTGATCAATCTTTAACTCATTGACAAAGGAGCATTTCAAAGTTAAATGCAGATTTCCTTGATCTGTTTTGCAGCCGATAACCGTAGCCGCTTCTTCCACTATTCCCGAAAACATCGTATTAATATTTAAAAATCATCGGTAAAGTTAAGTAATAACAATAAATTTTCAACTATATTTGCAGCTAAAATAAGAAAAAATAATGAGACCTCCTTCTTTGCAACGTTTCTATCTTGAAAAGCCTGCGGTGTTGTTAACGACTATCACCCTTTTAAGCGTTTTTCTTTGGATCGGTTACGGCGATTTTTATACGAAAGGCGAACCGCGCGAAGCTTCGGTTGCCGTATCCATGATTGAGAAAGATCAATGGATTTTACCCGAAGTTTATGCGGATGAAATTGCATACAAACCGCCTTTGATGCATTGGTTAACCGCCGTTTTTTCGTTGCCCGGAGGAAAAGTAACCCCGTTGTCCGCTCGTCTTCCTTCGGCATTGGCTTTCTTGGGTTTGGTTGTTTTCTCCTTTATGTTTTTCGGCAGAAATTTACGAGTACAGGAAGCCTTTCTTGCGGCATTGATTTTGCTTACCTGTTTCGAAACGCATCGCGCCGCGATGACCGCACGGGTGGATATGTTGCTCACTTTTCTGATTGTTTGGGCTTTAATTCGATTGTTTCGTTGGGAGGAAGAAAAAAAACTGAACGGATTCCCTTGGTTAATACCGGTAATTATGAGTTTAGCGGTCTTGACCAAAGGCCCGGTAGGAATTGTATTACCTCTGCTCGTTTTCGGTATTTATCTCTTGCTTTTGCGATATAATTTTTGGAAAATAGCCGGTAAACTGATTTTATTGGGGTTATCTGCATTGATCTTGCCGCTCATCTGGTATATATTGGCTTACCAAAAAGGCGGAGAAGGATTTATGCAGTTGGTATTGGCGGAAAATTTCGGCCGTTTTTTTGCAATAGACAACTTGAATATTTCGTACGATTTGGGGCATAAAGAAGGTTGGTGGTATAATTGGATTTCGTTAGCCGGCGGATTTATTCCTTGGACGCTTTTGTTGATTATCTCTCTTTTCTGTTTGTCTTATAAACGGTTTCCCGGTATTCGGTCTGTATGGAATAGCTTTCTTCAATTAGAGAAGACCAAATTTTTTTCGATAATTGCCGCTCTTGTCATTATCGTGTTTTACTCCATACCGATGAGTAAACGGAGCGTCTATTTGATGCCGGCTTATCCTTTCATCTCTATTTTCATTGCTCAATATGTTTTATATTTAACGGAATACAAGGAAAAGGTTGTCCGGATTTTTGCAGGCCTTATCGGAATCATTGCCTGCTTAGCCGGTCTGATTGTACTACTCACCGTAACAATCCATTGGATTAATCCGATAAATTTGTTATCAAGTGCGATGAAAAATACCGATCGGTTGGCGCAATTTTCTGCGATTTGGCAATCCGCTCATTTCTCGCAACTCGGTTCCGAATTTCTATTGATTATTCTGTTTTTTTCGATTTACGTTCTCTTCAACTCTTTCCGTAAAAAGCTCTATTTAAAGACCTTATATTCCATTTTGGGAGTTTGCTTGAGTTTGTTGTTGGTAATGGACGGTTTGATTTTTCCGGCTTATAAAAATGCAATCAGCGTTCGGCCCATTGCAAAAAACATCGCGACCCATTATCCCCTCACAAACAACAATCTGTTCGTAATGAACAATTTATTGGAATACGACAATATGTATGGTTTAAATTTTTACCTGCACAATTATTTCCGAAATTTTGAAAAAGAATTACCCTCTAAAGGGTATTTCTTGACGGGCGCCACCGATTTCGAGAAAGTGTTGCAAAAATACAAAACTTCGTATAATTTCGATTTGCTGAAGGAATATCCCAATTACAGTCGCGACGGCGAACGGATCATCCAAATTTACTTTTTTAAGAAAAAATAAATAGCCGCAACTCCCGGAAAATAATTATAGTCATACGCCCGGAGGCAGTTTACTTCCCATTTTTTCCCTGCGCTTGAATATTTCGCCGTCAGCGATGAATGTGCCGTCGCCGCGAGCGTGCAGAATACGCTTTTCTTTACGTTCTTCGTCTATCCATGCCTTCACTCCGTCCAACACAAAGATGTCGTGATGTTTAATATGATCCACAACGCGGCATTCTATATTGGCATAACACTCCTTGATCAGCGGAGCGCCGACATACGTGGCCGGCAGGGGCGTAAGGCCGAACGTGGCAAATTTATCCGTTTCTCTTCCCGTAGTAGTTCCCACGTCAAGGATCATATCCACAAGGTCGGCGGTAGCGATTCCTATGACGCACTCTCCGGTCTTTACCAACGCCTCGCAGGAATAGTTCCAAGGCCCGGTCAGCAATGCGAATCTCGGCGAAAAATCCATGACCATCGTCCACGAGATAGTCATCACGTTATTTTTCCCTCCGAGAGAAGTGGTTATCATTGTCACGGGTCCCGGTTCAATGAGCATAAACGCTTTTTGTAATTCAAGTTCTTTCATGATTATATATTATTTAGTAATCCTTATCGCGTCCCCTATCATTTGAGCAAAGGTAAGCATTTTTAGAATAAAGAAGTAATCTTTGAACTTTAATTTTTTATCATAATATTAACCTAAAAATAACCGATGATTAACTTTGTTATTCCTAATTTAAGTGTTATTTTGCATTGCAAATTTTACTTATGGTTAAGGTTCTAATTAAAGCCGTTTAACCAAAACCTAAAATACAAATTTTTAGTTAAATTATATTAATTATCGGAAGCGTAGAGAAGTGATTTCTTTACGCTTTTTTATTTCTCGACTTAAATATCATAAAAAAACGGCGGTTT
>WRFZ01000063.1 GCA_009778655.1 Candidatus Azobacteroides sp. | reverse complement strand
GCAAAGCAAGCCAAACCAATGTGAGCAATGCTGTGGAATCTTTTCCTCCACTAAAACCAATTATCCAAGGGCGGTTGTAGCGGTCATCTTCCAAATATTGGTCTATCAGTTCATCAATTATTGATAATATTCTTGTTGATAGTTTGGGCATATTATTTCTTAATGTTTCCTTGGCAGTGTCACAAATTAACTGAATATTTGCCGTAAAGCATTTATTATCAAAGTTTTTACTTCTTAAATCAGTTAATTTGTGGCACTACCAAGTATGTTTAAGATGCGATAAGTATAAATAAGCCGCACATTGCCGTTATTTTTGTCGTGTCGCAAATATGCCACAAATATATAATAAAAATTGATATTAAACAAATACTATCAATAATTATTTAAAACAACAAACCGCAGTAAAAGAATGATTTACTACGGTTTATTAATTTATGATTATCGTTGATAATCGTGATTTATTTCACTTCCTCAAAATCCACATCCGTCACTCCGCCGCTACCGGATTGACCGCCTTGATTCGCATCGGGACCGGGGCCTTGTTGCTGTGCGCCTCCCGATTGCGCTTGTGCATTGTACATTTCTTGACTGGCAGCTTGGAAGGCCGTGTTAATATCATTCAGCGCCGAATCAATAGCCGACAAATCTTGTGCTTTATGAGCGTCTTTCAAGCGTCCTAACGCCGATTCGATGGTTGCCCGTTTGTCGGCCGGCAGTTTGTCGCCAAATTCTTTCAATTGTTTTTCCGTCTGGAAAATCATACTGTCCGCTTGATTTATCTTGTCAATTCTTTCTTTTTCTTTCCGGTCGGATTCCGCATTGGCTGCGGCTTCGTCTTTCATCCGTTTGATTTCGGAATCGCTTAAGCCGCTGGATGCTTCAATACGAATACTTTGTTCTTTTCCCGTTGCTTTGTCTTTAGCGGAAACGTTCAAAATACCGTTGGCATCAATATCAAACGCTACTTCAATCTGAGGAATACCGCGGGGAGCCGGCATAATCCCGTCCAAATGGAATCGCCCGATGGTCTTATTATCTTTTGCCATCGGACGTTCGCCTTGTAAGACGTGAATTTCGACCGAAGGTTGATTGTCCGCTGCCGTTGTGAATGTTTCGGATTTCTTCGTCGGGATGGTGGTATTGGCTTCAATCAACTTGGTCATTACGCTACCCATCGTTTCAATACCTAATGAAAGCGGAGTGACGTCGAGCAACAATACGTCTTTTACATCGCCGGTAAGAACCGCTCCTTGAATAGACGCTCCGACAGCTACCACTTCGTCGGGATTCACGCCCTTGGAGGGAACTTGTCCGAAGATTTTTTCAACAATTGCTTGAATGGCGGGAATACGGGTCGAACCTCCCACCAAAATCACTTCATCAATGTCGGACGCTTTCAAGCCCGCGTCTTTCAGCGCTTTTTCACAAGGAGCCGCTGTCGCTTGAATCAACTGATCCGTCAATTGTTCGAATTTGGCGCGAGTCAGTGTGACAACCAAGTGTTTCGGCATTCCGTCAACCGGCATAATATACGGTAAGTTAATTTCCGTCGAAGTTGAACTGGAAAGTTCGATTTTGGCTTTTTCGGCTGCTTCTTTCAAACGTTGTAAGGCCATTGCATCTTTCCGTAAATCTAAGCCTTCGTTTCTCTGGAACTCGTCGGCCAACCAGTCAATGATGAGATGGTCAAAGTCGTCGCCTCCCAAATGCGTATCGCCGTTCGTTGATTTTACTTCAAACACGCCGTCGCCCAATTCCAATATGGAAATATCAAATGTTCCGCCGCCTAAATCGAACACTGCGATTTTCATATCTTTGCTTGATTTATCCAAACCGTAAGCCAAAGCGGCAGCCGTCGGTTCGTTGATGATACGGGCTACTTTCAAACCCGCAATTTCTCCGGCTTCTTTGGTGGCTTGGCGTTGCGAATCGTTAAAATAAGCCGGTACCGTGATAACCGCTTCTTTTACTTCTTGCCCCAAGTAATCCTCAGCCGTTTTCTTCATCTTCTGAAGAATCATCGCCGAAATTTCCTGCGGCGAATACAGACGGCCGGTAATATCAATTCGCGGTGTATTATTATCGCTGCGCACTACTTTATAAGGCACGCGGGCAATTTCTTTTTGTACTTGATCGTATGTTTCACCCATGAACCGTTTAATCGAAAAAACAGTCCGCGTCGGATTGGTTATTGCTTGACGTTTGGCAGGATCGCCCACTTTACGTTCGCCGTTATCTAAAAATGCGACAATGGAAGGCGTTGTCATTTTGCCTTCACTATTTGGAATAACGACAGGTTTATTCCCTTCCATAACAGCCACACACGAGTTGGTCGTTCCTAAGTCAATTCCAATTATTTTTCCCATAATTTTCTATTATTTAAACGTTTATATTTTTATTTTCTTTCTTTCCAACTATACGTTAATAAATTTAGCAAATGCCATGCCAAGCAAACAAATGTTTATTTTACTGACTAATTGTCATATTTTTTAGTAAACCTATATAAATAAAAGCTGTTCCGATTTTTTCCGTAGATTTCATCTACGGTTAATAAAGCGCCGTCACTGCGTGACTTTACGTAATGATATACTACCGATGATATAGCGCTATTTTTTTCATCTTTAAATTAAATTCTTAAGTTAATCGAATTTTCATTGTTTTTGTAACATTTGTTACATTTCATAAATAAAAAAAACATATCTTTGCAAAAATTTTTTAATAGTCTCGGAATATCTATTAAAATAGCTCTTAATTTTCATGAAAGGTATTTATGTATTATTGGGAATTATGTTCCTTGCTCTTAACGTCTTTGCAGAAGAAGAAAAACCGGATACGCTCTCTCGCCGATCGGTTGTATTGGACGAAATCGTCGTTCAATCATTTAAACAAGGCGGAAACTTGAGCGTACTTCCGATGGCCGCCTCAACTATAAACAGAAAAAACCTGCAAAATCAGAACGTATGGGATATTAAGGACATCAGTTCTTTTATTCCGAACCTGTATGCTCCGGATTATGGCGCGAAAATTTCCTCGCCGGTTTACATCCGGGGAATCGGTTCAAAAATTAATGCGCCTTCCGTCGGGTTGTATGTTGACGGTATTCCGTATTTTGAAAAATCGGCCTTTGATTTCGACTTGAACGAAATTGATTACATTGAAGTATTACGCGGCCCTCAAGGTACTTTGTACGGACGTAACACGATGGGAGGAATCATCAATGTTTATACCAAATCGCCTTTGCAATACCAAGGAACATACATTTCCGCTTCGGGAGGTAATTATACAAATTTAAATGCCACTTTGGGGTATTACGGAAAAATCAATAACCAATTCGGATATGCGGTATCCGGTAATTACAATCATACCGACGGTTATTTTCTCAATCATTATACGGGAAAAAATGCCGACGGAATGAATTCCGGCAGCGGACGGGTTCGCTTGGAATGGAGAATCCGGCCCGATTTGTCGTTACGGTTAACACAGAGCGTGGACTATTCCAATCAAGGCGGTTATCCTTATGCGCCGATTGATTCGACCGGTAGAGTTACCGATGTGAATTACAACGAATACAGTTCCTATATACGTACCCTGTCTTCTACCGGACTTTCGTTGACTTACAAAGCAAACCGATACCAGCTGAACAGCCAGACATCCTTTCAATACCTTTCGGATAAACAAGGTATTGATCAAGATTTTACTGCTCAATCCGTTTATTTTGTCACCCAAAAACAAAAACAATACACTTTTTCCGAAGAGATAAATATTAAATCAACTGCCAATCATTGGTATCAGTGGTTGTTCGGAGCATTTGCATTTAATGAACAGATAGACAATAATGTGGTAATGGATTATGAAAGACTGTACTATTCCACCCGAAAACTGTATGATATGCCAACCCGTGGTATTTCTTTTTATCATCAATCCGGTTTAAATAATATATTAACCGACAGACTTTCATTAACCTTGGGAATACGGTATGATTACGAAAAAGCGTCGAATGATTATACGGCTTATAAAGATTCGCTTGACTTGCGCCAACCGTTGGGCGGCGATTTTTCAAGTACTATGGATTTCAGTCAACTAACGCCTAAAGTAGCGTTACAATATACCCTTCCTTCTTCCCAAATGTTTTATGCTTCCGTAACGAGAGGTTATAAAACGGGTGGATTCAACACTTCATTCGAAAGAGAGGAAGATCGGTCTTTCAAACCGGAATACAGTTGGAATTATGAAATCGGAGCCAAAGGCCGATTTTGGGAAAACCGCATTCGGGCAGAGCTTTGTTTTTTCTATATTGACTGGAAAAATCAGCAAATCTATCAAACGCTTCCCAGCGGGAGGGGACAGATGTTAAAAAATGCCGGACATTCCCGAAGCAGAGGAATTGAGTTGAGTTTACAAGGGAACCTTTGGAAAGGGTTTTTCCTACAAGCGAACGGGGGCATCACCGATGCCATATTCTTAGATTATGTGCAAAGTGCAACGATAGACTATTCAAAAAATCACATCCCGTCTGTTCCGGCTCAAACACTCGGCTTGGCTGCCGATTATTTGATTCCGCTTCGATCGAAATTGGCGGACCATGTATCGGTCAATCTCCAATATATCGGTACGGGAAAATTGTATTGGAACGAAGACAACAAGGTTTCTCAACCGTATTACGGACTGCTGAACGGAAAAATATCCGCTTCCAAAGGAATTGCAACGGTTTCGATTTGGGCGAAAAATATAACGAACGCAGAATATATGGCTTATTCTTTTGCCTTGAGCAACCAACAATATGCGCAAAAAGGGCGACTGGTTACAGTCGGAGTCAGCGTTAATCTGCTAATTAAATAATCTGATATGCCAATGAATAACAAAAATAATTTTTTTACATTCTTTTGTTTGTATATCGCGCAACAAATTCCGATGAGTTTTTTCGCTACGATTATGCCGGTAATCATGCGTCAGGAAAAGTTTTCATTGTCCACCATCGGCTATACGATTGCCATACTCAAAGTCCCTTGGATTCTGAAATTTCTCTGGTCGCCGGTGGTTGATCGGTTCAATGTAACCATCAAAGATTACAAACGATGGATTATACTATCGGAATTGATATTTGCTTTTTTTATATTTTCAGTTACTTTTTTTGATTTCGTGACGAGTTTTTACGCAATTCTCGTGGTGATCATCCTTTCCTTTTTCGCTTCCGCTACGGGGGATATTGCTACCGATGCCTTGGCGACACAGTCATTCGACCGAAAGGATAAAAGCATGATAAACAGCATGCAATCAATGGGAAGTTTCGGCGGAGCAATGATAGGAGGCGGGGTCTTGCTGTGGATTTATAAACATACCGAATGGAGCCATTTAACTCACCTTCTTGCATTTGTTGTCATTTTGGCGTTATTGCCTTTGTTTTTCAATCGCGGACTAACCATAAACAGGGACCATTCCGTAGTCAAACAGGTAAAGATGAAAGATCTGTTTCACTTCTTCACCCAACGCGGCATCGGGAAACAAATCGGCTTGCTGTTACTTTATTATGTCTCCATGATCGGCACATTGGCAATGATAAGTCCGTATTTGGTGGATTTGGGATACGATACGAAACAAATCGGTACGATGAGAGGATTTTTAGGCCCGGCAACCGGATTGGTCGCTTCTTTTGTCGGCGGATTAATTATTCGTAAAATCGGACGTCATTATTCCCGTATTCTGTTCTCTATCTTAGTTTTATTCACTACCTTTTATTTCTATTGGATTTCTACGACTCCGCATCCGGAAATTCAACTCTTATATATTGGAATTCTTTTGCTTTTCGGAAGCTACGGAATGGCAACCGTCGTCGTATATACCTTATCAATGGACTGTGCGCGGAAAGGACGAGAAGGTACGGATTTTACAATTCAAACCGTTCTTTCCCATTTGAGCGGAATCGTTATAGTCTTGGTAAGCGGACAAATTGCTCATCATGCCGGCTACACGAATTTGTTCCTTTTTGAATTTGGATTAGCTTGTTTATCATTAATTTATATTTTGGTTGTTTATAGAAAAAAAGAAACAAATGATTGACCCTGCATTACTTCAAAAATACAATGTGCCGGTGCCTCGATACACCAGTTATCCGCCCGCCAATTATTTTTCCGAGTCGTTTACGGCAAAAGATTATGATGAAGCCTTGAAACAGTCCAATGCTACGCAACCGGAACACCTTTCGTTCTACATCCATATCCCGTTTTGTCGTCAACTTTGCCATTATTGCGGATGTAACTCGTTCGCTATAACAACGGAAGATCAAGTAAATCGTTATATTTCGGCGCTGCATAAAGAAATCGAAATCGTCATCCGCCGATTGAATCCAAAGCGACGTATCGCCCAAATACATTACGGAGGAGGAAGTCCGACCATTCTTCCGGTGAATATACTGAAAGAATTAAACGACCGATTGTTATCCGCTTTTTCTTGCATTGAGGAACCGGAAATTGCCATCGAATGTCATCCCGGATATTTGGAAGAAAAAGACTGGTTGCGATTATCCGAAGCGGGATTTAATCGTTTCAGCATAGGGATTCAAGATTTCAATGAAAAAGTGTTGAATGTCGTAAACCGTCGGCCGTCTTTATTGCCGATAGAAACTATCTTCCGGATTCTTCGGGAGAAGAAAAGCGGTATCAATCTTGATTTTATTTACGGATTGCCTTTTCAAACGGAAGAAAGCTTTGCCGAAACCATCCGACAAGCCATTGAATTACAACCCGACCGTTTAGTGACTTTTTCTTACGCGCATGTTCCTTGGGTTAATAAACGACAGACCCTGTTGGAAGATTCGGGTCTTCCGTCAAACGAAGAAAAAAGCCGGATGTACATTGCCGCAAGAAACTTGCTGACCGAAGCCGGTTATCAACCTATTGGCTTGGATCATTTTGTAAAAAAAACAGACGAACTGTTTACCGCTTTACAAAACGGTCAATTGCATCGCAATTTTCAAGGGTATTGCACGCGACGGACCACCGGACAAGTGGTTGCTTTCGGAGTTACCGCAATCAGTCAGCTTTCGACGGCTTACGCTCAAAACAGTAAAGATATAGAAGATTATATCGTCCGAACGGAAAACGGTTTGGCTACGGTTAAAGGCTATCGTTTGAATGAAGAAGAACAAATCACTCGCGAAGTAATCGAAACATGGATGTGTAATTACAGTCTTGATTGGCTTGAGTTATCAAAACGTCTTTCGCTCCCGGTTGAAAAAATCAAAGAAGCAACCGCTTATAATTCCGGGCTTTTTTCTACTTTTGCAGCGGACGGGATTATTACAACGGATGAAAATCGGATTCGGATCACGGAACAAGGAACGTTTTTTGTACGTAATGTGGCAGCCGCATTGGACCGATTGATGATTCATTCCGATAAATCATTTTCTAAACCTCTATAACAGAACTATGCAAGAAATACAAACAGATGTTGTTATCATCGGAGCCGGACTTACCGGATTGACTCTCGCTTTCCGGTTAGCCGAACGAGGGAAAAAGGTAAGAGTATTAGAGAAAAACGATTGGATCGGCGGTCAGATACGAACTTTTGAAGAAGATGAATTTGTATTTGAAAGCGGACCGAATACCGGCGTTGTTTCCTATCCGGAAGTAGCGGAATTATTTTCGGCATTGT
>WRFZ01000062.1 GCA_009778655.1 Candidatus Azobacteroides sp. | reverse complement strand
AAACGTTGGTATTCTGTAGCCAAATTGCTGCGGAAGTTATAACGTTCCACCCCGAAATTACCGATATAATTACTTTTTTGGTTGTAATAACCGGCAGATACCATATAGGTAGTACTTGCATTTCCTCCCGATACATTCATGTTATAGGTCTGTTGAAACGCCGTTTGCAGGATTTTGTCTAAATACCAGTATTCTTCATTCCGATGATCATATAAATCCCGAATTTGCGCGGGAGTAAATACCGGATCATTTCCCGAATTCATGTAGGCTTGATTGGTAAGTAACGCATTTTCATACCCTTTTACCGGATGGAACAAAATATTCGGATCTTCCCAACCGACCAAACCGCTGAATTTAATTATCGGCTTGCCGGATTTACTGCCTTGCTTGGTTGTAATCAGAATAACTCCGTTAGAAGAACGGGAACCGTAGATAGCTGCGCTTCCGGCGTCTTTCAGTATGGAAACGCTTTCAATGTCATTGGGATTCAGACTATTCAAGGTAGATGTGCTTGAAATCAAGCCGTCAATAACAATCAATGGGTCGTTGTTGTTCAAGGTACTGACTCCCCGTACATTGAGGTTCATTTGGTTGTCGTTGGGGTTCATGCTCTTTTGCTGAACAATCAAGTTGGGCGACAGTCCTTGCAGCGCTTGCATGGTATTTCCCACCGGCCGGTCGGCAATTGCCTCTCCCCCCACCTGATCGGCGGCTCCCGTAAGATTTTTGCGTTCGCGGGTTCCATAACCGATCACCACCACTTCATTTAATTTTTGAATGTCTTCTTTCAGACTGATAAAAAGCGGTTTATTGTCTCTGACAACCACTTCTTCCGCCGAATATCCCAGATAAGAGATGATAAGGGTTGCTCCTTGCGGAACATCCAAACTGAAATCGCCGGCTACATCTGTTGTCGTTCCGTTGGAAGTACCTTTTTGCATAATGCTTCCTCCGATAATCGGTTCTCCCGATTGATCCGAAACATTCCCCGTGATTTTTATCTTTCGTTCGCTCGCCGCCGATGGTTGGGCGCTCAATGTTCCGGACATTAAAATCAATGAGACTAACAGGAAGAGGTATAAAAACCGTTTATCGGCCTTCCATGTTTGTTTTCTTCGAATGAATTTAGTCATAATAAGTTAGTGTTAGAATTATGAATTATGAATTATAGTTATAAATTATTCAATACATCGGTTTTTCCTTCATTGATTAATTTAAGGATCAATTCTCCAAATAAAGTGTTTGCCCATGCAAACCAAGAACGGGTGAATTTTTCGGGATTGTCTTTGTCAAAACTTTCGTGCATAAATCCGGTTCCTCCGTCCGTATCCCGAAGGGTTCGGACGCAATATTTAATTTCGGCATCATCATCACTTGTCATGGCTTTCATGATCAAACTCATCGGCCAGATCATATTGTAACCGATATGAGGACCTCCAATCCCTTCGGCCGCTTTCCCTTTAAAGAAATAGGGATTGTCGGCGCTCCAAACGAATTGACGTGTGTTTTGGTATATCGGGTCGTTTCCGGTCACGCATCCTAAATAAGGCAATGCCAATAAACTCGGAACATTGGAATCATCCATAAACAGGCAATTCCCGAAACCATCCGCCTCAAAGGCATAAATCTTACCGTAAGTTAAATGGTCGGCAACGGCATATCGGGTAACAGCCGTTTGCACTTCAGACGCCAGCGCCGTACACTCGGAAGCAAATGCACTGTTTCGGGTCACTTGGTTTGAAATCTCAGCCAATTGTTTCAATGAAACGACAGCAAACAGATTGGACGGAATCAAGAAACCGTAAGAAGTTGCATCATCCGACGGTCGGAAAGAAGAAACAATCAGACCCACCGGTTTTACCGGAGCGCCGTAACCGTCATTCGACAACGTATCCAATTGACGTTCGGTTTTTCGCTGAAACCGGTAACTGCCCGTACCCTCTTTTCGCTGTTGTTCTTTGAATGTTTTGAGGATTCGGTCGGCAGCTTTTTCCCAATCGGAAGAAAATACCGATGTATCTCCGGTTATTTTCCAATAATGATAAGCCAAGCGTACCGTATAACAAAGCGAATCAATTTCCCATTTTCGTTCGTGCAATTCCGGCTTCATATCGGTCAGGTCCGATATCCACTCGCTTCCGGCCGGTCCGTCATTGAATGCATTGGCATACGAATCAATTAATACGCATTGCGTTTGCCGGTTAATAACTCCGGCAATCAATTTGCGCAAAGGTTCATCTTTTGTCATCAGGCTCAGATAAGGCCAGACTTGAGCTGCTGAATCCCTTAACCACATGGCATGGATGTCGCCGGTATAAACAAATGTATCCGGTTTGTTATCCGTTATCCGAAAATGGACGGTAGTATCTAAAGTATTCGGAAAACAATTCTCGAACATCCATGCCAGTTTAGGATCTTTGAGTTGCTTTTTTACTCGCTCGATAGTCTCTTCAACAGCTTTGGATGTGAAATTTCGGTTGGAAAGGTCCGGGCGATTGGAAGTATATCCGGGTTGCCCGATAACGGAATTAACACCGGCAAAGACGCTGTCTTTACCCGATAAAGCCATCGCCGTTAAACCCAAGCCTCCTGCCCTCAAAAAATCCCTGCGTGTCATCATGATAGATTTAAAAATTAATAAAATAAAGACATATACATTAAACAGAAACAAAAATACTGCGAATATTTGCAAAGCAGGGTACGATTTTATGACATCTTATTCCGGATTTCCGCCAAGCGATAATAAACAAGGAAGAAAGTATATAAAAGGAGTTGTATTGAACAGCCCTAACCGGGTTTTGAATCCGGTTAGGGCTGTTATCGGAGGATTGGCTTCGTAATAATTCTATAAAACAAAATAAACGGGTTAATATCCCGGATTTTGCTCCAGCAGATTGTTTGACGACATAATTTGCGCCGAAATTGGGAATCGGTTGCGATCGGGATTATTGCTTGGAGTATGATCCCACCATGATTCAGTAACATAAGCATCCCAACGAATCAGATCGGTGCGGCGGCGCGCTTCGCCTATAAATTCAATTAACCACTCGTCAAGCATTCGGTATTTGTCTAAGTTGGAAGCGGTGACCGGATTCGGATCGTTTCCGCCGGCAAAATATCGTTGGCGTACCATATTGATTAAATTAGCGGCTTCGGCAGTATTGCCTGCCCGCATTTCACATTCGGCCAACATATAGTATATCTCCGTAAGTCGAATAATTGGAATATCGGGATTATTACGAAGCAGTCGGTCTGCAAGATTCGGTAACGGACTGCGTTTCATTAGGCGAACGCCAGAATTTTCTTCTGCTGTGGCAATGGTTGACGGAAGATCATTGACCGTAGGATAATCAGCCGTTCCTAATTTTTTGAAATAAGAAATTTGATCTACCATCGTAATCGTATCTCCCGTATATTCGCGACTGCCTAAGCAAGCGCCGCCATCTATCGGATTGACTAATTTCCCGACAATAAACATTCCTTGATATTTTCCATTGCCAAGATAAACGTAGGGTTGTTTTCGTATATCGGTATCTTCAAACTTCGCGTATGCTTCGCCCAATTTATAATCGTATCGTTGTCCGTTGGGTTTCAAAGAAGGAACAATTGCATAGCCGTTCCAACAACTTAAATTATCAAGACCGCCGAGAAATCCGCTGATGTTGTAATGGTTCCAATTTAAGTAATAACCGCCGTCCGTTTCTAATTTGGCATTCTGGCTGGGTATGGTCCAAATAATTTCCGGACAGGTTCCATTGTTAAATCCGAAAATATTAGTCCAATCCTGTTCCAATGCATATTTTCCGTAAACTCCGTTGATAATGTCACGGCAAATGGTTGCGCATTCGGTAAACATTTCTTTTCCGATATATGATTTGGCGTTGAAATAAAGTCGCGCTTTCAATGCCGCACCTGCCGCTTGATTGATACTTCCGTTTTCCGGAGCGCCCAATTCCGTTTTTAACGGTAAGTTGGAGATAGATTCCGTTAATAAGGAATCAATGAAATTGAATGTTTCCAATGCGGTCGCTCTCCCTTTCACTTCCGAATTAGTGGAAGTATATAGAGGAACTCCTCCGAAAAAGTCGAGACCATCTAAGTAGAAAGAAGCTACCAGCGCTTGCTGCTGGCTCAACATTGATTCTTTGGTTCCCGCAGGAAAGCCCATGGCATCATAATCAACAAATTGATCCAAATCCTGCAAGGCATCCCACGCCAAAGCGACCCCCATGGCAAATCCATACCATCCGTTATAAAATTGACCCATTTCAGGCGTAAAAACATGATGATGGAATTGTTGATATACTCCTCCGTTATACCAGTCGCTTCCTCGTGTGGGTTGACAGATTTCATCTGTTCCCAATTCCTGCATTTCCCATCTGGAATTGTCGGAACATACATACCAACGCCAGTGAGTAAAAGGACGATAAAAACGTTGCCAAACATTTTCTTGAGAATCATAAAATGTACTGGGGACAGTTTCGGAATAATAGGTAGGATCTACACTGCATCCGGCAGCTGTTAGCGCAAAAGCCAAGCATACGATATATTTAAATAATTTTTCGGGTATCATAAATTTTCGATATTAAAATGTTAGTTGAACTCCTAATGCATACGAACGGGTTTGAGGATAAAGCCCGTCGAACCATTCAATTCCTCCTTGGAATCCGGTAATATCCACTTGAGGATTAATGCCGCCGTACTTGGTGAAAGTTGCCACATTGTTGATTGTCAGATAAAAGCGCGCATTATCTGCTAATTTGGTATATTTCCTTAAATTCAGATTATAAGCCAAATTCAGATTTTGAATTTTGAGAAACGTACCATCTTCTAAGAAGAAATCGCAAAGCTGTTTTTCGCCGGTGATGGTCCCGAATTTAGTATAAGCGTCTTTCAGAACATTCAAATTGTCTCCCGTATTTGGAAGTCCCATGTACATATCAATGGTGTTATAGACATCAAAATTGATCCAACTGAGAAGCGTCATTGCCAAATCCCAACGTTTATAGCTCAAGGTATGGGTCCATCCCGCCATCACTTTCGGAATGTAATTGCCGATGAATTGTTTATCTTCCATCGTTTTTTGAGCTGCCGGAATCACATCTCCGGTTTTGTTATATAACAGGAAATTTCCATTGTCATCGAATCCCGCAAATTTCCAAAGATAGAAACTCCCGATGGTAGCGCCTTCTTGAATGCGAATGGCATTGCCCGGGTTTCCGGGCGCAGGGAATCCCGCGTAATCGTAATAGGTTTGATTTCCCCAAAGCGTTGTCACTTTGGTTGTACTGTGACTGAGGTTGAGCGATGTGCTGTATTTCCAGTCTTTTGAGCGAACAACATCTCCTCCGATTTCAAATTCCCATCCGTGGTTTTCCATATTACCGATATTTTCATACATTTGCTGTTCGGTAAAAGGCGGCTGCGACACCTGTACATTGTAGATCATGCCGACTACTTTGCGGCGGAAATAATCCGCCTTACCGTAAAGTCGGTTATTAAAAAGAGAATAATCCAATCCGAAACTCCATTCATGCATTTCTTCCCATTTCAAGTCATTATTGATATTTTTTGATTTTCCGTAAGAATAGGCCCATGATCCGTCGGGCATTAACCAATACACATCAGACCCGTACATCGTTGCGGCATAATCGGCGCCGAAATTATTATTTCCTGTTATTCCATAACCGACCCTCAATTTGAGGTCGTTAATCCAGTTTACTTTTTTCAGAAAGTCTTCTTTAGATAATCTCCAACCTCCCGATGCCGACCAGAAGTTACCCCAGCGATTATTTATGGCAAACTTGGACGATCCTTCATGCCGTATCGTACCGGTTAGCATGTATTTATCCAGATAAGAGTAGTTAACGCGAGCAAAATAGGCGGTCAAACGTTCGGTAATGGATTTATTCGACTCCATAGCGGCTTGTCCGTCCTGCAGATAGGTACCGTTACCCATATTCCAGAATTTTACGAGATCACTGGTGAAATTATAATTGGTCATATCGAATTTCTCGGAGTCGTGCTGATAATAACTGAATCCTGCAACAGCATTGATATAATGATCATTGAATGAATTAACGTAGGTAAAATATCCGTCGGAATTTATATTTTGAGTTTTATTGAATTCTAAATATGCCTTACCGGTACGGCTGTTCATCAATTCATCCCGGCTGTATCTCGATTGGAAAGTATGATTTTCCCATTGCCGGTAGTCTAATGCCGCAGTCTGCTGATAAGATAATCCGCGAATAGGCAGAATGTTCAACTTTAATACCGCATCTGGCATAAACCATTTGTCAAGTCCGTCATTGGTAGATAATGCGGCATCTGCAATTGAATTATAGTCAAGAGTTTCTGTTGTCCAAACATTGTAGCCCGTCTGACTTGTAGGATCGTAAGGCGAACGGGTCGGATTATTTCGTAATGCCTGTTGCATATTAGCGACATTTTGAGTTCTGTCGGCTTGGCGGTAATCCACATGTGTTTTAATATCTAACCATCCGTCAAGCAATTTGAAATTGGCATTGAAGCGTCCGATATAATCTCTCCTGTCATCAAATTTGACGATTCCCCGATTATCGTTCCATGAAAAAGAAGCATACAATTGAGCATACCTGCTTCCACCCTGCAAAGTAACCAAATGTCGTTGAGAAGTTGGATTGTCGGCGAGCGATTCATTCCACCAATCCACTCTGGAGCCATAGTCAGTACCTCTTCCGTGTTCAACATATTCGTCGCCATTGAGCATGGAGGGTTTACCAAATGCCTGCTTGAAAGTGACCTCGCTTGTAACGGAAGTTTTTACTTTTCCCGATTCGTCAATCTGAGCGCCTTTAGTTGTTATTAGGATTACGCCTGCAGTAGCTCGTGTTCCGTAGATAGCGCCGGCTGCGGCATCTTTTAGAACGTCAATGGAAGCAATATCTTCCTGCATCACTGAACGAATATCTCCGCCCGGTACCCCATCAATAACGACTAACGGGTCCTGACCTGCATTGATAGATGCAATGCCTCTCAATTGAAAAGTGTTGCCTGAATTAGGGCTGTCGCTGCCCGATATGATCAAACCGCTTATTTTGCCTTGAAGCGCATTGGCTATACTTGACCCTCCCACACCTTCTATTAAAGCGTTCCCCTGCAAAGATGAAATAGAACTGGTTACCAGTTTCTTCTCTAATGTTCCATAACCGACAACGACTACCTCTTCCAAACTTTTTTCGGTAGGTTGCATTGTTATAAACATACTATTGCCGGCAGCTGTTTCTATATCTTCCATTCCAAGATATTTAACAATAATTGTTGTCGCCGTTGGCGGTACATTATTTATTGTAAATTTTCCATCACTATCTGTCGTTGTTCCGATAGTTGTTCCTTTCACGCCTATCGAAGCGCCGATAACAGATTCTCCGTCAGAATCAACAACTACGCCTGTAATTGTTCGCGTTTGTGCAAGTACTCCTCCTATACTCAGAAGAATGCAAACAAAACTTAGAATGAGTTTTTTCATAAACCTTGAGTTAACATTAAACTTATTTTTGTATTAAATTCTCTATGCAAAATAAAGGTCGG
>WRFZ01000061.1 GCA_009778655.1 Candidatus Azobacteroides sp. | reverse complement strand
TGCAGTCCGTAGGTTACGCTGCGCTCCACCTACGGTTAATAAAGTGTCGTCCCTGCGGGACTGAGCGAGAGTAGCGCATCTTGCTCGCGTCCGCAGTCTGCAGTCCGTAGGTTACGCTGCGCTTCACCTACGGTTAATAAAGTGTCGTCCCTGCGGGACACCTGCCCCGCCCGACACAGCGAAAGTCACGCAGTGACTACACTTTATTAACCGTAGATGCAATCTACGGGAGATATAGCAATGCGTGCTATCGCCGCTAAGTCTCGCAGAGACGACACTTTATTAACCGTAGGCGGAGCGACAGCGTAACCTACGGTATGGCGGAGCGACAGCGCATACGGTATGGTGAAGCGATAGCGTAACCTGCAGCGATTGTCACAGTATGGATTTTACAGGCCTCCAATTCACACATATTATCCAATAAATCTTACAAAAACAATATTTTTATACAATTTAATATTTTTTAACTTGTAAATTACCATTAGTGACCGATTTTTACGCTATCTTTGTCATCGAAATTCATTACATACTTTTGCACACGGAAGTAACTGTTATTCAGATAATCAATAAAATTAAACAACTATGCAAAACAAGAAAAACCTTATCGGGCTATCCGTTTTAGGATTAACAGCCGCTTTTTTTATCCTGCCTATGAACGCGCAGGTAACCGTAGGCAGCCTTGAGCCGCCGAAAGCTACATTGGATGTTGTTGCCGGCGAATCCGGTAATACTACCGCTCCGGGTATCATTGCTCCCCGCTTGACGTTGGCTGAACTGAATGCCAAAAAAGACCTTTATGGAGACGCCCAAAAAGGCGCAGTCGTTTATATTACAGACGCAAGCGACGCTACTTTCATCGCCGGATATTCCGACGAAATTGCCTGCGAGGGTTTTGCTTACTGGAACGGAACCAAGTGGGTGGGAAATT
Source organism: Candidatus Azobacteroides sp. (assembly GCA_009778655.1). GTDB lineage: Bacteria > Bacteroidota > Bacteroidia > Bacteroidales > Azobacteroidaceae > Azobacteroides. Next base: position 6,627 of record WRFZ01000061.1, on the reverse strand, counting down.
GCGTTGCAGCAAGAACTTTTGCCGCCGTTACCACTCAACCCCAAGCGTTTACTTTCTACGAAAAAGGGACGGAAACCATCGTACCGTTGGTTTTCGGAGCCGGCGGCTCTTCGGCCATGACTTATCAATGGTACAAGATTACGGGCAGTAATATACACGTGCGTATCGCGGTTCCCTGTACCGATGCCGACGGAACTGGCTTTAATACCGCTTCTTTCACTCCGACGAGCGTTATAAAAGGACGCACAAGCAATGCCAATAACTGCGGCTTTTATAAATATTATTGCGTAGCCAAAAATCAAACCAACGACAGCATCGTAAGCAATATTGCCGAAGTGGCCGTCGGTTGCGGCGCCAAGGACATGAACGGCGAATGGCTTTCTTTTATGTGCTTCAACCTCGGCGGAACCCCTATGAATACTACCATGCAAAAAGCGGTTACGATTAACCATCCGGATTATAATCCTACCGACGGACAATACTCTCGCTTTGTGATAGAAGATGATCTTTACGGCGACCTGTATCAGTGGGGACGCATCGGCGACGGACACGAAAAACGCTACAGCGAAAGCGTTGTTTACAACGCTGCGACTCCGCCGACATTAGAAAACGGAAATTTTATCGGGGAGTATTATCCATACAGTCAAGTATCACGTTCGGACGCTACCTATTACGGTAAATTCATTAGGGTATTTGAAAACGCGAATAACTGGTATCCCGCTTATTCAACCAACATTGCAAACATAGCAGACCGGCTCTGGAACCCGGGAAGATATAAGCCTAACGACCCCTGCGCCAAAGTTAGAGCTAACGTAATCTCCTACGAAACATGGTATCCGTCCGAGGGAGATCCGTTAAGCGCCGATACGGGTTGGCGGACGCCGGAGCAAGGGGAATGGGGAAGTATTTACCGCGGAGGCGCCATTTCCGGCAGTCCTTCCAATGCCATGGCAAACACATGGTCATGGTACGATAAAGGCGACCCCTCCCTAACCAACGGCGTAAAAGGCTACGAAATCAAACCCGACGGCGTTACGACGACCTTGTTTTTGATTGCGTCCGGCTATCGCCCTTGGTGGGACGGCGATCTCCACGACGCCGGTAACGCCGGACACTATTGGAGTACGACAACTTCAAGCAGTAATGCTATGGGATTTTCCTTCGACTCAAATATTATTTATCCGGCTTACAGTCGCGAGCGTGCTTTAGGCTTTTCTTTGCGCTGTATCAAGAATTAATTCGATAAATTGTCCCGCAGGGACAGCATTTTATTAACCGTAGGTGAAGCGACGGCGGAACCTACGGCATTTAAACAGGTATAAATTATGAAAAAAAACGCGAAAAGACTGCTGTATTTAATAACAGCAGGATGGTTTGCCGCTTCGCTCGGCATTTCGGGACAGACCATACATATTTCTTTCCCGACTTATGCCGGGAAAGAATATGCTTTTTATCTCTGGCAGGGATTGAAAAAGGACACCGTTTCATCGGGCGCTTTGAACAAAAAAGGAGAAACGCAAATCGAAATCGGCGAAAACGGTTTTCGAGGCGTCGGAACGCTTGATTTTGGTAAATCCGGAGCTTTGGATGTAATTATTAACGGCGAAAAAGAATTTTCTATTGTCAATATTTCGGCGACCGACGACCGGCAGGCGGAGTTCGGATATGAAAATTCTCCCGAAAACCGGTTTGTTGTTGAACGGGCAAAACAACAAACGGATATTTTCGGTAAAAACAATGTGTTGGCTTATATTCAACAGATTTATAAGCCCGATGAACCGTTTTATCAAGCGGCTCGAACCGAAAGAAGCCGGCTTGAAAACCAATATTCCCGGTTGCAGGAACAATTGCACGCGAGTCCGCTCTATGCCGCGCGTCTGTGCGAAATATTTGATTATTTGAATCATCGAGGCAGTAAACTGACGATGAGCGACAGTGAAATTCAACAAGAACGCAAGAATTTCGTGCTGAACCGGTTGGATTTCGGCGTTCTTTACGTCAGCGGTCAGTGGGAAAAAACGACTGCCGAATGGATCGGGAGCCTGACCGGGAACGATTCCTTATTGGTTGCCGAACCGCGGCAGGTTTTGGAGCGTATTTCCGACCGTGACCTTAAAATAAATCTGACGAACCGCATCATGCAACTCTTTGCCAAATATGCAAAAGAAAATCTTTTGCCGCAAATCGGCGTCGAAAATCTGCTGATGCCCGTACTGGGTCAACCGGCGCCCGAACTGATTTTGGGCGACGAAACATGGCAGCCGAAAAATGCGTTGATCCTGTTTTACGACAGCGATTGCGGCAATTGCCGAAATGAGCTGAATCAACTGATTGAAAAATGTAACCTTTTTGAAAGCAATAATTTACGTGTGATTTCCATCGCCGCCGATACCGACAAAAATCTTTTTGCGGAAACCGCTCAAGCGATTGTCTGGAAAGACAATTATTGCGACTTCAAGGGTTTTGACGGGAAAAATTTTGTAAATTACGGAGTAGTAGGTACTCCTACCATTATTTTGATAGATAAAGACGGAATCGTGCGCGGAAGATATGCGCAAATCAAGGAACTTTTTAAAAACTGAAAACTGAAAGTTAAAATGCGGTAACTTTTAGTTTCCGGTTTTTAACTTTTACTTTATGGCTTTCTATTTTAATTTTTTCCTTTCTTTGGCAGGCGGTAAAAAGTTTTCACCTGTAACAACCGATTTTCCCGTTTTTGCTTCCAATTCACGACGGGCATTTTTGGCTACTGTGCCGCCGCGTTTACTTGCTTTTGCATTTTCTACGAAACCTTTTGCCTTTTCGCTTTCCGCAATCTGTCGTGTGGAAAGTTCGGCTAACGCAGTAAAAATCAGTTCCGCCTCGCTCATGTGGTCACGCAGGTTTTGCGTTTTCAGGTTTTTCAGATCCTTGTGCTGCTTCACTGTCAGCCCGGTCCATTCCCGATGAATGATATTCGTGAGCGTATTGAACTGTCGACAAATTGTCGACAGTTCAATTCCGTCTTCGAGTTTTACGCGCTGTTTCATTTTAAACCAATAATCACGAGGATTAGCGCTTTCAGTCAGTATTTCAACAACATCTGTTACCGAGAAATACCATTCCTCCAACTCTTCGTCCCAACGGCTGCGAATTTTCTGCTCTTCAAAGAGCTTAATTTCTGTGTCTTGTGGCATAATATCCGTTTTTGTAATAAAAATACAAAGGTAAACTTTTAGTTTTTAATTTTCAGTTTTCAGTTAAAAAAGTTTACCTTTGCATCTTTATTACAAACACAGGCATTATGAGAGTCACAGTTTCCGTTACCAATGATTTGGTTACCGATCAACGGGTGCATAAAGTTTGTACCACTTTAATGCAAAACGGCTATGAAGTGAAACTGATCGGACGCGAGCTTCCTCAAAGCAAGCCGATTGAACGGTCTTACCTTACGGAGCGGATGAGTTTATTGTTCTACCGCACTTTGTTCTTTTATGCCGAATTTAATATCCGCTTGTTTTTTTATCTTTTGTTTGATAAAACGGATATTTTTCTTTCCAACGATACCGATACTTTGCTTGCCAATTATTTCGCATCCGTTATCCGCAGGAAGCCGTTGGTATTCGACGCTCATGAAATCTTTCCGGAGGCGCCCGAAATAACCGATCGGAAATGGGTTAAAAAAGTCTGGACAACGATTGAAGATTACATATTCCCGCGATTAAAAAATACTTATACGGTTTGTGATTCGATTTCCGCCTATTATTTCAGAAAATACAATCTCAATATGCAGGTGGTGCGAAACATTCCGTTGAAAAAAGTAAAACCTTTGCATCCCGCGCGTCTTTCGCTCACGGATTCGCCGATTGATGCAAAAGGGAAAAAAGTAATTCTGTATCAAGGGGCTGTCAATCGAGGACGGGGCATCGAATGGATGATTGATACGATGCCTTATCTCGATAATTTTGTTTTTTACATCGTCGGAGATGGCGACAAATTAAAAGAATTAAAAGAAAAAGTAACGAAAGCGCATTTGTCTGATAAGGTGATTTTCACGGGACAAATTCCTTTCGAAAATCTTTCGGCTTATACCGCCCGCGCGGATATTGGAATTAATTTGCTTGAAAATTGGGGATTAAGTTATTATTATTCGCTTCCCAACCGTATTTTCGATTACATCCGTGAAGAAGTTCCCATATTGGCAAGCGATTTTCCCGAAATCCATAAAATTATCACGCAATATAATATAGGAATACTTATCAATAATTTTGACCCGCAATACATCGCTTCGATTGTCAAACGCATGGCGCTGAGAGGAAGAAATCGTTCCTCCTTTGCGGCTGCCAATGAAGAACTCTGCTGGGAAAATGAAACGCCGGTTTTATTGAATGTGATGAAGGATGCGACCGGTTAGATAAAAGACTGAAAAAAACAGATAACAGATGCGATAATGAATCACCACTTTATTGCCAATTCCAATTTTCCTTCAAGTCCAACCTCGACAATACGTTGAAGAGTAGAAAGTCTGACTTCCTTAATATTATTTTCCACTTTTGAAATATAACTTTTATTGGTACCTATTTTATCGGCTAATTGTGATTGAGTCAATCCTTTTTCCAAGCGAGCTTGTTGAAGCAACACTCCTAATTTAAACACTTCATAACCTTCTTCGAATTTATCGCGTTTAGTACTTCCTCTCTTACCGTATTGTTCATCAATAAACTGATCTAACGATTTTAAATTATTATTCTTCATATTTATTTCTTTTTTCTTGTTCGTATTCTTTTTTGATTTTGAGAGCAATTTCTATTTCTTGTTTGGGTGTTTTTTGCGATTTTTTTTGAAATCCATTTTCAAGAACAATCAAATTTCCGGTGTCAAAAAAGCAAAAAATCCGAAAAATATCATTTCCGCATTGTATTCTGATTTCATATAACCCATCCGTTTCACTGATATGTTTCAAATATTCCGTTGGAACAATTTGAAGTGTTTCAATTATTTTAAATGTCCAAAGAATTTTATCTTTTACTTTATTTCTCTGTTTGTTATAGAATTTTGTAAAATATTCCTTGTATATAAAAATATGTCTTATTTTTTTCTCACTCATACGGTCGCAAAGTTAATAATAGTTGTCCGAAAGTGCAACTATTTGATTAAATTTTTGGAAAATATATTTATATGTAATTTTTCAGTATCTTTCCTACTGTCACATCATTAATAATATATCGCTTCCGCTTTATCTGTAGTAAAGTCATGCAGTGACGACACTTTAAGTACGAAGTATCGTCCCATGCGGGACTTGGCGGAGTTGATATGGATTTCTCACCGCAGGTTACGCTGTCGCTCCACCTACGGTTAATAAAGTGTAGTCCCTGCGAGACTTTACTGATGACGAGACTCTACATTGTCGCTCATTTTATTATCACTCTCCCCGCAAAGCAACCCCAGACGATACAAGTCGAAAATCATCAGGGAAGGCTTTTTCCCCAATAACCGGTTTTTCATCGGTTGACGCATTATGCCGAACAGTTTCGATGTAAAACCCGACAAATGAAGTTTTTGCAAAAACAATTTACTTCGCATGATACGGGAGTGATTAATATATTCGGGATATTTTTCACGCAATAATAATTCAACACGATACAGATTTTTAATCCCGTTCTCCGTTTTCTCCAAAAATTCGGAAGCGCTTTCCAAACCCAAATGAATTAACGGATTATCAATATGTCGGATAACAATGCCTTGTCCGGAAAGCTCCAATCCGAAAAGCGTATCCTCATGTCCGTAACCCGTTAAATCTTCGTTAAATTTCACTTTTTCAAAGATATGTTTATGAATCAAAAAATTATTGGTTTGGAATCCGGCATTGGGATTTTTTTCCCTTTCCGAAGCCGGAGCGCATTCCCTTGCCACGCCGTATTTCCATCGCAGATAAGTGGAATCGGTCGGCGCCTTGTCTTCGTAAATTCGTCCGCCGCAACAAACCGTTTGAGATTCGAAAAAGGGAGTATAATTTTCTATGTAGCAGGACGAAGATACCGCCGAATCGCAATCCATAAAAAGTAACCGGGGAAATCGGGCTTCTTCGGCTAAACGATTCCGGATTTTCGACCGTCCGATATTTTCGTTGAGTTGGATATAACGAACAGCCTCCAAGTGAATCGCTTGATTCATCTCTCGGAATTTTTCTTCCGAAGCGTCATCCATCAGAAGAATTTCAAACGGATAACCGACTTTTTCTGCTTGAAGATGCAAATCTCGGACCAAACGACCGACCTCGTAATTATATATCGGAATACAGATACTCAACATACTATTTTTCTCATTCGCTCTTTTTAATTATCTTTGCAAAGATAACCGGAATTGGATGAATACACTAAAAAATCAAATAAAAAATGCCCTTTGGAAATTTTGGATGGTTCGCGGAATGCAATCGCTTCAACATTCCGGAGTTTCCGTAAATAAAATGAAACAAGCGATTCGGGAAACCGTTCATAACCGGATTAATCCGGAAGAAAAGGCTTGGATCGCCCGAATCGAGCAAATCCGAAAACAATTTACCGGGAATCCGACACCGGTTACAATCCTTGACTTCGGCGCCGGCGATCCGGACAGTCAACGCTCGGAAGAAGAAATGACCCGGGGCGC
>WRFZ01000060.1 GCA_009778655.1 Candidatus Azobacteroides sp. | reverse complement strand
ATGTGGTGTTTTCTACCGATATAATGTCCCCGGCGGGACAAAAAAAGACGAATATTTTGAAACATTGACACATTTTTTGCATCTCCCTGCAGGGAGAACCGGGCATAACATTCGATAATCATTAAATATTATAAATTAAATTCTGTCATGTATTTATATTTATTTAACAATACTAAAATCTCGAAAAGAAAACGGCAAAATTCAAGAATGAATTTCGCCGTTTCTTAAAAAAATCGCTTTAAAATTTATTCTTTCACTATCTTACCAGCAACCACTCCCTTATCGGTATAAACTTTAAGCAGATAAACGCCCTGCGGTAACCGGGATACAGATATTTTTCCGGTAAAGTTGTTTTCCTGCATCAACAAAGTACCTGTTAATGAGTGAATTTCAACTTTTTCTATCTGCAAATCCGAATTTATGAAAAGGTCGTTTTGTGTGGGATTCGGGAAAATTGACAATTGATTTGTGAGTACATCGTTAATGCCGTTTGAACACGGCTCATTGGAGCCGTCAAGAATATTTGCGAAATCCTGCCATTGACTTGCCAATTTATAGTCGCATTTAGACCCTGCCGGAACATATACCGTACAAGTCGTTTTACTTACACCGCTAAAACAATTATAGTTTGCTGTGGGTGGTGTCGGATTCTGACTTGTGATTGTTGTCAATCCGCTGCAATCGGAAAAATAATCTCTCCCTATATTAGTAACTTCTTTTCCAATAGTCAAAGCAGATAAAGAGATTATCCCTGAAAAAGGCGAAACCGGGCTGTCATTAGGGTTAAGATCACGCCCTAAATGCAATGTTTGAATAGGACAATCTTTAAATGTGTACCAATAAAAAGAGCCTTCCGGCAATGAAAGGGGTGTCGAACCATCTTCTATTGTAACAGTTTTTAAATTGTTGCAATTATTAAAAACCTCACTTCCAATCGAAGTAACCGAATTTGGAATAGTAACACTTGTTAAACCGGAACCTTCAAAGGCTTCATATCCAATTGTTGTAACTCCTTGCGGTATAATAAGTGACACATTCAAAGCATTGCAACCATAAAAAGAATAATTACCAATAGAAGTAAGCGCACTTCCGAGAGTTAATGACTGCAATCCTGTACAATTTTCAAAACTGTTATCATTAATGGCAGTAACATTGTTTCCAATGGTTACGGTTTTCAATGCTGTACAGCCTGAAAAAGTCGAATTTCCAATAGAAGTAACACTATTCCCAAAAGTCAGAGTTGTTAACGTTCCATTATTTTGAAATGTAGTTGGATTATCCCAACCTGTGAGATAATTTATATTTCTTCCAATATATACATCGTTTATCGGACAATTAAGGAAAATAGCATAACTACCGGGGTAACTGTCACCGGTCTGATTACCAAGTGTTAAAGTAGTTTGCCCATCTGTAAAAATCACATTCGTCAGGTTACTACAACCATTAAAAGCCCCATTGCCAATAACGGAAACAGAACTTGGTATTGTGATTGTTTGCAGGTCATCACAACCCTCAAACGTACCACCACCGATATTTATTACCTCGTCGCCAATGATAACAGTGCGTATGGACGACCGCGAATTATACCACGGCGCATGATAATTCCAAATGTCAGTATCATAGAAATCTGCCATATTGCCTGTTCCGCTGATAGTTAAAGTACCGCTTGTCAGATTTAGGGTTGCCGTAACATTATTGCCCCAACCTGTATTGTCACTGATATCCCAAGTTTGCCCCATTGCACTGTTTGTGAAAACGCAAAAATACAATAGCACTACTGCCGCCCGCAGGTTTTTAAAGTTTAGTCTTAATCGCAGGCTTTTCAGACTCGCCCCGTTTTTTGAATGGTTTCCGGACTCCATTACGCTGCTTCTGTCGGCAGCTGCTTCTGTTTTGCTAAAACTCTGATACATAGTAATTTAATTTAAAACATTAATATTCATTTGCTATTTATCTTACCGAAAATCAGGCAATAAAAAAAGCGTGAAACTTAACTGTTTCCCGCTATCGGAGGTATTTGGCGTAACCTTGCATCCAAGAAACTAAGTCAAGTTCACGCTGTACACGTGAACATTCAACTTTTTCTTTGGATGCTATCATCTAATCGCCAAATTTTCCGATAACCAAGAATAAAGCTCAATGCTTTTCTATATGTCTTATTTTTCCGAAAAATCGGAACAAATAGTGCTTACCGGCACCGTTTTTATGTCTTTATATCATACACAAAAGATTTTGTTAATCATTCACCGACAAAAATACTACTTTTCTAATAAAAAAATCGAGATGCACAAATTTTTTAAAAAATAAATGATTTCCGGATGTTATACCCGGCTATTCCCGCAGGTGAGGATAGCCGGGTACAATATCCGATAATCATTAAAAAATATTTTTTCTGCCGGATTACACGTTGCAACCCTTGAAAAATATTGTAATTTTGCGTTCTCAGATTTTTAAGATGCCCGAACAGCAAGCCATAGAATACAAATTGGTTAGTGGTTATTAGTTATTATTGGTTTAACGTGTTACTTTTGTATTCGATTAGTGTCAAGAATAACATTGTTCCGTCAGGAACAAAATAGTGGTAGAATAATGGTATCCCGGCAACCACACAACGTGCCGTAGGTACGTTATTTAACACATTGCGTACCTACGGCACGCCAATTGGTTAAAAAATCCGGCTTTCTACCAATATTTAATCCTTAACGGGATTCGCTTTTATTTAATTTGTATTCACTAAACGCATAAGCGCCACGTGCTTTTTCAACCCCACAACTTTTACAGACGATCTGTGTTTTTCAATGACACTAAAACATACGGCAAATAACGAACATTTGATAATACGTTTATTTTTACAAAGTATTTATATATTAATCAGCCGATTATCGGTCTTAATTCTTACAGTATATGAAGTCAAAAGTTTATTTTACGGATTTACGGACAAGACCCGGACATAGTTTACCGGATAAATTAGAATTGTTGATTCGAAGGGCGGGTATCGAACAAATTGATTTTAACAATAAGTTTACCGCTGTGAAGATTCATTTCGGCGAACCGGGAAATCTGGCTTATATCCGGCCGAATTATGCCGCCCGTCTGGTTCGATTTTTACAGTCGAAAAACGCCAAGGTTTTTTTGACGGATTCCAATACGTTGTATTCTGGACACCGGTCAAATGCGGTCGATCATTTGCAGACTGCCGGAGAAAACGGATTTAATCCGATTGCCGTTCCTTGTCCCGTAATTATTGCCGACGGATTGAAAGCCATTGATTATCGCGAAGTAGTCATCGACGGAGAGTATTGCAAAACCGCGAAAATCGGTTCCGCCATTGCCGATGCCGACGTTATTATCTCCATGGCCCATTTCAAGGGGCATGAACAAACCGGGTTCGGGGGCGCTCTCAAAAATTTGGGAATGGGTTCGGGTTCGGCAGCGGGAAAACTCGAAATGCACTCTTCTTCCAAACCGGTGATTGCGGTTGAAAATTGTACGTCGTGCGGACAATGTGTCAAATATTGCGCCTCACACGCCGTGACGCTGAATGAACATAAAAAGGCCGTGATTGATTACATGAAATGCGTCGGTTGCGGACAATGCGTCGCCGTTTGTCAATTTGACGCCGCTCAAGTGGTATTGGACAATTCGTCCGACGTTACCACGTGTAAAATTGCCGAATATTCATTGGCCGTGATCAAAGAAAAACCGAATTTTCATATTAATTTTATCATGAACGTATCTCCTTTGTGCGACTGTTGGGGGGCAAATGATGCGGCAATTGTTCCGGATATCGGTATGGCGGCATCTTTTGATCCGGTTGCTTTGGATAAGGCTTGCGCAGATATGGTGACACGTGCCGCCGCACTTCCCGGGTCTTGTCTTGATGTTCATCATTACGGGGAATTGCAGGGGGAAGATAAATTTAAGCTGTTGCATCCCAAAACCAATTGGAAAGCCGGACTGGAACATGGTGAAAAAATCGGGTTGGGCCGGATGGAATATGAATTGATCACCGTGTAGTTTTTTATTTACGAATGTAATTTTGAATGATTCAAAAAGATTTAAAAGAATATTTATCGGATCATATATTTCAATTGATTTCAACCGTCGCCGACGAAAGGGGAGTTGAAGCGTATGTCATCGGCGGTTATGTGCGGGATATTTTTCTTTCCCGTACCTCTAAAGATATCGATGTGGTAACGGTGGGCAGCGGGATAGCACTTGCCGAAGCGGTGGCGAAAAAATGGGTCGGAGGAGTTCATCTTGCCGTGTTTAAGAATTTCGGAACGGCTCAGTTAAAAAAAGGAGATTCGGAAATTGAATTTGTCGGCGCCCGGAAAGAGTCGTATCAACCCGATTCCCGAAAACCGACCGTGGAAAAAGGGACGTTGAAAGATGACCAAAATCGACGGGATTTTACGATCAATGCCATGGCTTTATGCTTAAATAAGAATCGTTTTGCCGAATTGATCGATCCTTTTGACGGCTTGAAAGATCTTAAAGCCAAGATCATCCGTACTCCGTTGAATCCGGATATCACGTTCAGCGACGATCCGTTACGGATGATGCGTGCCGTGCGGTTTGCCGCACAGTTGAATTTCGATATCGCTCCCGAAACCTTTGAGGCGCTTTCCCGAAATAAAGAACGGATCGAAATTATTTCCAAAGAACGGATTGTCGACGAATTGAATAAAATAGTCGCTTCCCCTGTCCCTTCCAAAGGATTTGTTTTATTGGAACGATGTGGTCTGCTTGCATTGATTTTCCCGGAACTTTCGGATTTGAAAGGTGTGGAAGTAAAGGACGGAAAGGGCCACAAGGATAATTTTTACCATACCCTCAAGGTTTTGGATAACGTGGCCGGAAAAACAGATAATTTATGGTTGCGATGGTCGGCTGTTTTCCATGATATTGCCAAGCCACAGACCAAACGTTGGGATCCTGTTCAAGGTTGGACTTTTCATAATCATAATTTTGTCGGGGAAAAAATGATTTCGCGAATTTTCAAACGAATGAAATTTCCGCAGAACGATAAAATGAAATATGTCCAAAAGATGGTTTTGTTGCACATGCGCCCGATTGTGTTGTCCGAAGATGAAATCACCGATTCGGCCGTTCGGAGGCTTCTTTTCGATGCGGGAGATGATATCGACGATTTGATGCTTCTTTGCGAGGCTGATATTACTTCAAAAAATAAAGAAAAAGTAAAACGTTTTTTGACAAATTTTCAGTTGGTTCGCCGAAAATTGAAAGAGATCGAAGAGAAAGACCGGATTCGTAATTTTCAGCCCCCGGTTACCGGCGAAGAAATCATGGAAGTATTCGGATTGCCGCCCTCCCGCGAAGTGGGACAGATTAAAACGGCCATTAAAGACGCTTTGTTAGACGGTGAAATTCCGAATGAACATGAAGCGGCCTATCGGTTTATGCTGGGTTATGCGGATAAATTGGGAATTAAACCGGTGAAAAAATGATTGACAAAGGGTATACTTATAACGCCGCGGTGGAAGTTTTACGAAGGCGGAGCTTCATCAAAGTTCGAACGAAAACAAAGGGTGAATGTTTCGCATGACTGTTCTTAACCAATCTCTAAACAGCCTTGGTCAGGATTATCAATAAAGGAAACTATGTTTGCATGATTGAGAATGATACGTTCAGCTATTTCGAAAGTAGTCAAGTTTCCCGTACAAAACCAAACAATTTTAGGAGGAAATCCTCTAAGTACGGATATATCAAAAAAATCAGCGTCAAATGTTACGATAGTAAAACCATTTTGTTTAGCATACTGCCATATTTTTGCATCATTACAGTCATTCAATCCAACCGACCGAACATGGCGACAATCGGAAAAATCGTCGGGAAGTAAACGTAAAACGCGGAATGATATGTTTTGATCAAACAGTAATTTCATATCAGACATATTGTAAAGTGCGTTCTCGTTGAGCAGCAAAAGCAAGGCAGGCAAGAATATCCTGCCGCGTCAGTTCCGGAAAATCAGCAAGAATATCATCGTATGTCATACCTGCCGACAGCCACCCCAACACATCGTAAACTGTGATACGAGTTTCTCTTACGCACGGTTTCCCGAAACGTTTTTCGGAATTGATTTTAATAATATTATTAAAAATGTTCATAATAATATTTTATTTGGATAAATAAATTGACAAGCATATAAATTAATGTCGTAAATGTAATGCAGATACCAATAATTGCGTTCTTACAACATCAAAAGTATACTTTTTTTTCGTTAACTTCATAACGTTTTTTCGAGGGTTAAAATTTGCAATAAGGACACAGATGATATAGATAAAGCAGATAACATAAAGATAATATAAAAATCCCTGTTCATCGTGATTATCAATGTCATCTGTGTGCTAAATAATACAATTCCCTCACAATTCCATCGGCCAATCCCACTTTCGGGACATAAACTTCGTCGATTTCGGTTATTTTCATAACAGCAAGAAATATTTGCAAAGCCGGAACAATCACGTCGGCACGACTTTCGCTTAAACTTAACTTAATAATCCGGTCTTCGATGCTCAAATCTTTTATCTTTTCGTGTAATTTTCTCATTTCATTGAATAAGATCGGCTCTTTACTTCGTTTGTTGATCATCTTTTGAATTTTGTTGATATTGCCTCCGGTTCCGATGATTGCTTTCGGTTTATATGTGTTGGCGATACTTTTCACCCAATTTTTCAATTCGGCAATTTCCTGTTCGTCCGGTTTTTGTTGAAGCATGCGGACAGTACCTAATTTAAATGAACGGGAATCGGTTTTTTTATTATCCCTGAAAATGGTTACTTCTGTGCTTCCCCCGCCCACATCCACATACATGACATTTGTTTTTTTGTTGAAATCCGTTGCGGCGCCGGCGGTATAAATCACTTCGGCCTCCGTTTGCCCGTCGATGATCCGGACGTCTATTCCGGCTTCTTGGTTGATCAGCGAAGCAACCTCTTTTCCATTCGAAGCCTCCCGCATCGCACTTGTCGCATACGCTTTATAATCAATGACATTATATGTCTTCATCAGATATCTGAACCCGGTTAACGCATTGACAAGGTTGGTTATTTTTTGTTGCCCGATTGCACCTCCGGAACCAAAGGCATCTTCTCCGAGCCGTATCGGAATACGTACAAAAAGCTTTTTTGTAATATTGATGTAATCGTTTTCTTCAACGGCATTTGCAATCAATAAACGAATGGCATTCGAGCCGATATCGATTCCGGCATAATTGGGGGATAAATTCATAACAGTTGACAGTTGAATTATTTTTTGTGACCGACCTAACTTTTGCAAAAGTAAGGGATTTTATCCTTTTTTCAACTGTCAACGGTTAATTAAGTACACGGTAGAATTTAATTTATAATATTTTAAACGCGAAGTTGCCAAGACACAACGTCACAAAGAATTTAAACTCTACGCCTTTCCGTCTTTGCGACTCGGAGTT
>WRFZ01000059.1 GCA_009778655.1 Candidatus Azobacteroides sp. | reverse complement strand
CGGAATAGCCTCTTCTTTGAAGGATTTCGGGAATCTTCCGAAGGTCGGCAATGGTCGTTAAATCGTAGGGACATTGCTCCGTTCCGAAAGCGCCGTCTAAATCGCTTCCGATAGCAATCGGTTTTGTGTTTCCGGCTATCTCGCAAATATGATCCATATGATTGACCATGATTTCCAAACTGCAATTCATTGACCGGGGAGTTGATTGGCCGCGTACCCAATTCGGAACCATCATCCATGCATCCAATGCCAAACCGATTATTGCATTGCGCTCTATCAACGCTTGAATCATTTCGTCGCTGAATTGGCGATTATGATTCACCAAGGCGCGACAATTGTTGTGGCTTGCCCAAATCGGACCGTTATACAATTCCAAGGCATGCCAAAAGGCATCATCATTCAAATGGGTGACATCAAGAATCATTCCCAGAGTTTCCATTTTTCGGAGTAAGGCTTTTCCCAAATCATTGAATTTTCCAGACGAATCGGTACCGTTTGCATACCTTCCCAGCCCGTAGTGAGCCGGCCCGACGGCTCTCAATCCGTAGTGATACGCTCTTTCTACGTAGTCAACCGTAATTAAAGAGTCTGCACCTTCAAGGCTTAACAAATATCCGATCGGTTTTTTATCATTCGGTTCGTCATTAGCCCACAAAGCCAGATGAGTATCTAAATCTTTTCTCGACCGAATCGAAATCATTTGTCCGTCTTCTTCCATCGCTTTATACCAAGCTGATTGGCCTTGCGTTTGCGCCCAAGCTTGTTCTGGCGAATGCCAACCGGGTAAAGGACTGTCCGGAGCCGCATACCGACCTATTTGTGTAGCTACAACTAATCCGATATTTCCTTTTCTCAGTTCATCGAACGAAACGGTTGCATTTCCCCGATCGGGCTTATCATTCATTCCGGCCTCTCTTTTGTTGATTTCCCAGATCGGTTCACGCAAGTTGCGATTCCATTCCAAGGCATTCATACTGAGGTCGAGGTGCATATCTGCAATAAAAAAATCCGACATATAATTTGAATTTAAAAGTTAATGTATCTGTTTCTTGCTATCACATCCCAAGTTTCACTCATTCTGCCGTCTTCAATCACAAATGCTTTTTCGTACAAAGCAATCGTAGGGCAAATATGTCGGGGTATTCCGTAAAAGACTTGACCGATTGAATAGGTATTGCCGGCAGGCACTTCCAACACCAAATGTTCTTCGCTTTGGGCAACCGGTTTTATTTCGGGAGCATTCAGGAAATAAACGCGCGGCAACGGACTTTCGGCTGCAACCGATTTATGCCCCAAGTCCACGCATACATGCTGCTTATCAATGATGGAAATGATTCGGCAAATAACCAAAGCGGCATATTCAAACGGCATATCGGGATATTGATGTTTGTACCCCCAATCCCAGAATACAAAAGTGCCCGGACTACACTCACAGTTCGTTCGGCGAGCATGGATCAGGAAAGTGGGCGTTCCTCCCGTAACCATTCGCAGGGGATGAGGAAACAGCGGTTGCACTTCCTTGAAAACATTTTCCATCACGGCATAGGAAAGGTCTGCTTCATTTTGTCTTTGAACGGGGTCTTGTTCGTGAATATGACCATCGTATCCGTGCAGTCCGACCAAACGGAGATTTTTCAATGATTGGATGGTTTTTGCCAAATCGAACGCTTTCCCGGGATGAATACCCGTCCGATTCATTCCCACGTTCAAATCAATAAAAACATCCGACACCACATTCTCTTTTTGACAAAGGTCATTGATAACGGAAGCATTATCGGGATCATCTGTCAGACAGGAAAAACGGCTTTTCGGATAAGCTTTGATTAATTGTATGAAACGATTGATTTTAGGTCCGACCGGTTGATAAGCCAGCAAAATATCCGGCGAACCGGCCAAAGCCGTCATTTCGGCTTCGGCAATAGTTGCACATTTGAATTTGGATATTCCCGCCTGTAGCATCAGTCGGCAAACTTCTTCCATTTTGTTGGTTTTCACATGAGGACGAAGTTTACTTGCATCTCCGACTATATTTTTTGCCGATTCAATATTGGCCGTAATCCGTTCGGGATATATAACCAAAGCCGGAGAATCAATTTGTTCAATATTGCTGATTTGAAACCATTCGTGCATATTCTTTTTTATTAGGGTGATTGAATTTTTCAATATTTTCTTGCATTTTTTTATCTCCTATTTCCATTTTTTAAAGTTAATGAGTCATTAAATTATTCAGTCATTCAACCTGAATTTTCTCTACCTGCCGGATAATTCTGCCATCAGTCGTTAAGCCTTCGATGACTACGGAATACGTTGTCGGGAAATCGGAAGTGTAGAATTCGAAAACGGCTTCTTTATGATCATTTGAAATCACAATATCCGGTTTCCAAAAGATGGTTGTGCGAAGATCAGGGATCGGGGATTTCTTTGCTTGCATTGTTTCATATTTGGGAGAATAAAACTCAACCGGTTTTTGATAGCCTAAGGGAGTGTAAACCGTATAATTAAAATCCCAGCTTTCCGGGTTTATGCTTTTCCCTTTTTTTGTCGTGATGCTGATGGCTCCTCCGATTCCGCGCGCTCCGAATACAGATGCATTCGAACCTTTGAAAATATCAATACTTTCTATATCATGAACACTTACCGCCTCCACAGGAGAAGAGTTAGCGGCAAGAGAAGGATCATTATTCGATTTTAATAAATCTTTGTCCCATGATATAGGAATTCCGTCTATCAGAACAAGCGGTAATGGCCCTTGCTGGATTGATATGGCTCCGTTGGGAAAAACTCGTACTCCCGCAATATGGTACAATATATCAGAGACGAGTCGGGGTTTATACTTTTCGATTTCTTTTCTGCGAATGGTTACATCAGAACTTTCATTTGCCCAAAACTGAAGCCGAGACTCATTTTTTCTTTCAATTCTTCGTGCGGTAACCGTTACTTCTTTCAACGGAATCACCCGCATATTCGGGTCATACTTCGAACGCTGCTCCGCTTTTGAAATAAAAGCGTTTGGTTCGAGTTCGATTTTCGCTTTCTCCTTGAGTATGGGATTTTCGACATCCGCACTTTGTTTTACATGAATCGGTTTGGGAAACGTGTCCCTGTCCAAAACAAGTTCGACCCGGTTGCTTCCTTTGCCGGTGAGCGCCTGAATGAAATACCGGGTACTGTCGGGATACTCGAAATCCCGGAATGTGAACCGACCGTTTTCATCGGTTGTTGCTGATAAAATATCCCTTTCCGCCATCATTAATATTTCGCTGCCGGCTACCGGTCTCGAACGAAAAAGATTCAGGTTTTTTACGCTGCCCGTAAAGACAAAACTTGTTTGGTAAGGTATTTCAGGAATTGCGTTATTCCCATTGACAACTTCGGGTATATCGTATCTTCTCCATCCGTGTGTCATCATCAGATAGTCCAGAGCGGTCTCCGACCGGATATCGTCCCGCAAATAATAAGCGGGATTTTCTATATAACCTTTCAATTCGGAAGCAAGCAGCATGGTCGAGAGAATGGTCGTCGTGGAATCGGGAGAAATGTCGCGGTCGTCGGTAACAGCGACCGACAATGAAGATTCTTCCTCTCCAATGAGGCGTGTGTTTATCGTTGCAACGATTTTATCACGGATTTTATAAACGGCTTTATCGGTTTTAAAAACGACAGGTTCGGATATGTTGTTTTTGTTAAATACCAAGCGTTCGCTCAGCGGATGCATTTGTTTGTCGAAAAGAATCATGTGGATAATACCGGCAGGAAAATCTTCTTTATTGAAAACGGTTATTTTGTTTAAATCATTCATAGCAGAAAAGTAAAGCGCCTTCCCTCTGCATTGAACAAGAAGATAGCAGGGAACATTGGGAGTATTTATTGATTTGCGCACTTCCATCGCAATCCTTTTGTCCGAGTTCAATTGAACAACAGTCAATGCTAAAGCATCAGGATGAGCCGGTGGAAGGTCGAATTGTTTTTCGAGATTATTGCTATTCCGGCATTTCAGTCTGTATTTCTTCCCCGACTCAGGTATAAAACCAAAAGCGCCCATGCCCGCATGAAATGATTCTGCCGAAGCTACCGTTGTACCGTTTTCATTCGTGATTTCACCGGCAATATTTGCTGATGTTCCATCATTGTTTAACGCCTTAAACGCCACCTTGCAAAAGACTCCCTCCACCATGTTTCCGCCTTCGGGGAAAAAAGAAACATCGAAATCAACTTTTGCCGGTATGTCTTTTGTCTTTTTATCTTTCGTCTCCTTCTCTTTCACGGAAGAAAGATTTCTGATCCTGATATTCTTTTTAAAGAAATAATCATCGCCCGGATTCTCCATATACCGCGTATAGGCTCGAAGCGTGTAATCGCCTTCTGGAACGGTTTGGGGAATCTGCATATATCCGCAAAACAACCCATCTTCCTGCCGTATCATAACCTCGGTTACAAGCGAGTCTGCCGGGCTGATCAGTTCGGCATACACATACCTGCTGGCGGTAGGATATCGAAAAGTTGCGGCATCCGCGACGTATGCTTTGAACCAAATTTTCTCGCCGGGAACATAATAGTCGCGGTCGGTATGCAGATGAACCTTTTCCTGCGGATAAACCGCCGATTGCGTTTCAAATCTTTCTCCAATCCGTTCCAAAGAACTGGATTGCTCCCGTTGACCGTGCAGAACTGATAGGAAAAAAGAATGAAGTAGTACGATCAACAATATTTTTTTCATGTTTTTATATTTTTGAATTCATCTAAACTTTTAGAATAAATCGTTAAATTATTAAATTTTAACATTTTAAATACTAAAGTACAGAAGGGAACGTTTTGTATAAAGCAAAACAAAAAAACAATTCCCTTCATGTACCCGGTATTGGACAAAGATACGATAAGTTTGGAAATCTTGCCGCATTTATCTGCGGCAAAAAGAGGATTTAAGACAAAAAGTTTTCTTGTAGAGACAGTAAACGCGATACTATACAAGTTAAAGACCGGCTGTCAATGGGAATTTCTTCCGGTTAAGAGCCTGTTTTCGGAAGTAGTATTGAGTTATAAGAGCGTATTTTGGCATTATCGGAAATGGTGTAAAAAAGGAGATTGGAAGCAATGTCGGGTGTCCCTGTTGAGCAAGCACAAATCTTGTTTGGACTTCTCAAGCGGAGACATTGACGGAAGCCATACACCGGCTATTAAAGGTGGAGAGGAAGTCGCTTATCAAGGCGGGGAATCATCATGATTTGCACGAAATCAAACCGACATTGGATGAGATGTTTAACTTGGTCGAAAGCGCAGACATCCCTTTGGACGGACTTTTCATCAATGCCGATTCAGGATTTGATTCCAAAGTTTTCAGACTTACCTGTGCCGAAAGAGGTATTTTCGCTAACGTTGATTTTAATCCTCGAAGCGGTGAAAATAATGAATATGAGTACTTATCGGATGATGAACCATATAAGGAAAGGTACAGTATTGAAAGAACAAACGCTTGGATGGACAGTTTCAAGTCTGTTCTCAACAGGTTTGATGTTACTGTTTCAAGTTGGACGGGATTTAACTATATCGCTTTTATGGTAATTCTTCTGAAAAAATTAGAGAAAAGAAAAAAGTTTAGATGAGTTCATTCATATAATTCAAATACGGCTTCAATCTCAACCGGAATATTGTCGGGCAAAGAGCCGAATCCGACCGCACTTCGGGTACCTACCCCGTTATCCGTTCCCCAAATATCGGCAAATAATTCGCTGCATCCGTTAATAATATAAGGATGGTGTTCAAATTCAGGCACACAGTTGACCATTCCCAATAGTTTAATCACTCTTTTTATCCGGTTCAAACTGCCCAGATTTTTTCGGATAGTCGAAAGCATAGCTAACCCGACTTGACGGGCGGCCAATTTTCCTTCTTCTTGGGTTAATTCCTTTCCGATACGACCGATGATTAATGTTTTATCGTTTTGTAAAGGGCCGTGTCCGGACAAATACAAGTATTTTCCGTCAATCAGACAAGGTTTATAAAGTCCTTTCGGTTCCGGAACGGGAGGTAAACTCAGTCCCAATTCTTCAAATCGGTTGTCAGCATTATACATATTCATAATAATAAAATTTAGTTTATTGAAAAATAACTCCCGGATATCCGGCAGATTATATGCAAAGAAAATCAAATTTTTGTTATTATCCAAATCATGCCTTTCAAGTATAAAACCAAAAAGGCTTGTAAAAATGCAGGAGAAAATATTTCTTATCATTTTGCCGACGTCAGCAAAACGATGCAATGCCCAAAGGTGCTGAAAAAGAGAAAGGTAAAACGCCGACTGAAAGCCGAAGAAAAGAAAGTGTTGAAAATTGGATAATGGTGATTTTTTTGTACCTTTGAATTACAATAACAGTAAAATATTTAACATTTATGACCTTTGACAGGGAATTTAAGGAAGCAATCAGTCGCCTGCCTTCAGCAGAAAAAGACAAACTGATTTTCCGCCTGCTGAAAAAAGACCTGCATTTGGCAAACCGGCTTCTTTTCGAACTGACAGCCGACGACAGCAAGGAGGACAAACGGAAAGAAGCCAAGAAAAGTATTGAAAACATGGTATCTCATTCGAGACATCATATCCAATATTCCACACCGGGTATTTTGATGATGGAAATGAGGGACGCAAGCGGGATTGTCAACGACCACGTCGGGATAACAAAAGATAAATACGGCGAAGTTTTTCTGCAAATTTTCGTAATGAAAGAGTATCTTCAAATTTATAATAACTGCTTTAAGGATTTTCCGAAAGAAAAAGCACATTCGATGAACGTATATCTGGTTGCGAAAACGTTTAAAATTATGGTTTTATTGAAAAAAATGCACGAAGACCTATTGATTGATTTCGCTGATGACCTCAAAAAAATAGGACATTTGTTCAGCAGCAATCCGGGTTTAATGAAAGAGGCAGAATATAATGGATTGAACATTAATTGGTTGATTAAATACGAAATACCTAACGATATAGCCGCAATAGAAAAAGATCTCCGACAACGGGGATATTTGAAAAAATAGGAAAAAGCCTAAATTTCAGCAGTTTTTATAAATTAAAAGGAATTTCAAACGGGATACGAATTTCAAGACCGACTGTATTGCTTCGGTTTTATGCCGATAGGTTATTGAAAGACTTTTGGAATAAGAAATATGCATATCCAATTTTTTTGCAAAACAAGAAAAAGCGTTACATTTGTACTAATGATTATATGAAAATACAAATAAATTATGCTTAAATCAGAAGAAATAAAAAAATTGTTTACACAATTTGAGTCCGCCTCAATCGAAGTTGAAGGCGTTGAATGTTGGAGCGCAAGGGAATTGCAAAAATTGTTAGGTTATGCACTGTGGCAAAACTTTGAGAAAGTGCTTGCAAAAGCCAAAATTGCTTGCGAGAATGTTGGCGAAAAAATAAATAACCATTTTATTGACGTCAATAAGATG